>JAUIMD010000125.1 GCA_030433225.1 Bacteroidia bacterium | reverse complement strand
AACAAGGGGAGGCAAAAGCCCTTTCGTTGCTCAGTGTACCGTCACGCCTGAAACCTTACATGGCAGCCGGGGAGTATACACGAATTCTGGAAAACGAACCGGGCACCACCCCCATTCCCATTACAACTGATGGTTGTGTTTCTTTTGAATCCAGATATGGAGCAAACTTACAAAACGAAGTAAACTATTTTGCCGCAGTAGCGGAAACGCTGGCACAGCAATTGGATTTTGACCTTATTCATGCGCACGACTGGCCTACTTTTTTGGCAGGAAAGGTGGCCAAAGAGATTTCTGGAAAACCACTTCTTGTACATGTACATGCCACCGAATTTGACCGTAACCCGGGAAACATAAATCCTGAAATTTATGCCTGGGAAAAAATGGGTATGGAAGCTGCAGACGAAATCATCGCGGTGAGCGACCGCATGCGGAACCAACTGATAACGCGCTTTAGCCAGGACCCGGGAAAAATCACAACCCTGCACAATGCTGTATTTCCTACGGGGAGGCAGGACATGCCCGTGGCTCATACGGCAGAAACAGCACCTGAAACCAACGAGTTACCACGTTTACCAGGAGATGAAAGCCATATCACAGAGAAAAGGGAACGCCTCCCGGGGAAAAAATACTTTCCCGATAAGCTGGTTACCTTTTTGGGAAGAGTAACAGCGCAAAAGGGACCCGAGTTTTTTGTTGAAGCCGCAGCTCAGCTTATAAAAAGGATGCCTGATGTACGCTTTGCGATGGCAGGCGATGGCGATTTATGGCCTGAAATGGTGGAACTGGTCGCACGCAAAAACCTGGCGCACCGGTTTCATTTCACCGGCTTTTTAAAAGGAGACGAGGTTACCGAATTGCTTAAAATGAGCAACGTGTATGTTATGCCATCGTTGCGTGAACCCTTTGGCATCAGTGCGCTGGAAGCCATTCAGTGCGGTGCCCCGGTTATTGTATCCCGTCAATCGGGGGTGAGCGAAATAGTACAAAACCTGTTAACGGTTAACTTCTGGGATGTAGAGGAGCTTACCGATGCCATCCATGCCGTTTTGCGTTACCCGGCCCTCACACAACATTTGGTACGTCAGGCAACACACGAAATTGAGTCCCTGAGCTGGAACCATGTTGCTACCCGGTTATCGCAGCTGTACCGGCATGTGCTTGCCAAAGATACCTCCCGGCTTTTACCCAATGTTTCACCCCAATACCCGATTAAATTATGAATTCCATTGGCATTACTTTTTTACTACACATTCCGCAACCCTTAAAAACGTTCCGCTTTGCCGACCTGGGTTCGGATCATGCATATTTCGATACTTCCCACCTAAAACACAAGGTAGAAGAGCTGGCTGAGGGCTATGTAGCATTGAATACACTATGGCTGGATTTTATGCAAGAGTTTCCGGGGAAAGTGCAACTGAACCTATGCATTACCGGGGCTACGCTGGAACTTTTTGAAGCCTATTCGCCAGCACTTTTAGAAAGTTTTCAAGCCATGGCTCAATCGGGGCAGGTTTGCTTTTTGGGAGGCACCTATTCGCACTCCATTGCCGGATGGGCAACCCACGAAATGTTCAATGCGCAGGTGGAACACAACACACGGGTGCATCAAAAGTTACTGGGCATCTACCCAACGGCCTTTTGCAATAGCGCACTTATGTATTCGGATAAAATAGGGGAATGGATTAACGGGCTGGGGTTTCAATTGGTGCTTACCGTGGCCGAACCATCCTGCCTCGGCTGGGAATCTGCCAACCAGGTGTTTAAACACCCCACGTGCCCCGGGCTTACTGTAGCCCTAAGCAACCCGGAGGCCCATACCTTTTTGGCTCGTCGGCTCGGGGATGCGGAATGGAAAAAACACCCCATTACCGAAACCGAATGGCTAAGCCATGTTGAGGCTACCCGTGAACCCGATTCCTGTACCCAGGTGGTACTTCCTTACGAATGGTTGTGCGGAATCTTCCAAAAACAAAAATCTGCCCTGCTAACCGATGCTGTGCAATTGCTTGCCGGAATGAACCTTTGCATGGTGCCCCTGGATAAGCTGGCGGAGTGTACACCGCAGCCGAAGGAATTGAGTGTAAAGGCCGCAATTGCCGAAACCGGCATACACAAAGATGCTGCAGAACTTTTGAACGAGCCGCTGCCCCGCAGTGCGTTTGATCAATTAATGGCGCTGCAAGCCCGGGTAAATGCTACATCTGACAAAAACATACAGCGCGATTTTGCACGCTTACAAGCCCTTGAGCATTTTGTTTGGATGCAGTCGAAATGGGAAGGCACGCACGCACTTATGCCTTATCCCGGACCGTACGAAAACGCCTACAAGGCGTTCATCAATTACATGAATGTTCTCAGCGATTTGGAGTTAAGGGTAAATGCCTTGCTTCCACCGGGAGAATTATCCGCGGAAACACACCTGATTCACGAGGCAGAAATACAAGAGAAAAACGCCGAAATAAAACGTTATAAATCGAAGCTAAAAAAAGTAAAGCGGATATTGAACGATTTGAATGATGAGCTACAGGGGTAAGCCGTACTTATTTTGGGTGGAGGGCACGCCATGTTTTTCGTAATATGCCACTAACGTACACATCTTCAAATACCCCGTTTTTTCGTATCGCAGATTTCAATAGCCCTTCGCGTTCCATGCCAATGCGGGCCAGTACTTTTGAAGAATGTTCATTGCGTGCCAGGTTGTATGCATAAACGCGGTTAATACCGGGGGTATCAAAAGCAATTTTCAGCACCTTTTTGCAGGCACTTGCCGCCAGGCCCTTTCCCCACCAGGGCGAGCTTATCCAAAAGCTGAGTTCTATGGTTTCGTTCTCCTTGTCAAAATCCTTCAGTTTCACGACTCCAATCAAACTTTCTGTCTCCACCTCCACAATGCCCTTTATTACATTACTTCCGTTGCTTTCGTTAATAATTTGCAACGCATCCTCTTTTCCAAAAGGTGAAGGAAGCGTAATCATATCATTGGCAATGTTTTTATCATTGGCGATAACAATAAGCTCCTGAACGTCACCCATGGTCAGGTTTCGTAATTTCGTAATGTCTGCGTCATTTTTTTCCATACACCCCTTGCTCTATGTGCGCACAAATATAGAATAGAGGATTGAATAAAAGCGTGTTCGAGCCCAACAAATTCAGGCCTTCGCATTGCTTTATCGCATGCCGGGCATATGGCAGATTGATTTATTGGGCAGGGGTGCCGGAATACAAGGCGGCAAACGTATTTTTCCTACATTTGCAGGAAACGTTTATGGCAATGGAAAGATCAAAGTTTCAGGGGGCAAAAAATCTGGTGGACATTTGTCGGATGAAAGGCATACGCCACGTGGTGATTTCTCCCGGTTCGCGAAACGGCCCGCTTTCCGTATTGTTTTCAAGAGACGATGCCATTCAGGTGTACACCATTGTGGATGAACGCTCTGCTGCATTTTTTGCACTTGGAATAGCCCAGCAACTGCAATCGCCGGTAGCTATTTTGTGTACCTCAGGAACGGCAGCCTTAAACTATGCCCCGGCAGTGGCAGAGGCGTATTACCAGCAAATTCCGCTGCTTGTACTTACGGCTGACCGCCCGGAAGAACTGCTGGATACGGCCGACGGACAGATGATCAATCAACGTGAAATCTTCCGCAACTTTGTCAGCAACTCGTACACCTACCCGTTTGATGGCCCGGAAGACTTATTGAGTTGGCACCAGGAGCGCATTGTGAATGAAGCCATCGACTGGGCTAAAATCTGGCGCAGGCCCGTCCACATTAACATTCCGTTTAGGGAGCCGCTGTACAATTTGGATAATTTGCGGGAAGAGGTAAACTCTACCTCCTATATTTTCCCCATCACGGCCAGCATGCCAGACCAGGACATGCGTGCACTCGCCAACCTTTGGGGAAAGGCCGAGCGCATTATGCTGCTGATTGGATGCCACGCACCCAGCAAGGAACTGAACGACATTGTAGATAAATTCAGGCAGTTTGAGAATGTGATTATTGTGGCAGAAACCACTTCCAACGTTATATTGAACGATACCATCAACAACATCGATGTGGTTTTGTCGACCCTTACCAATGAGGAGAAAGCAGCATTTAAGCCCGACCTGCTCGTTACCCTGGGAACCAACATCATCTCCAAAATGCTGAAACAATTTTTGCGGGACGCCAGACCAAAATCGCACTGGCACCTGAGCCCCATCCTGTTTTTCCCGGATACTTTTCATTGTTTAACCCATAAAATTGGAATTCTTCCCGCCAACTTTTTAAACGAACTGTATCCGTTGGTTGAAAACAAGGTATCTGGTTTCAGGCAGCTTTGGCTGGATCATAAAGCCCTGGGGCAGGAAAAAGGCATTGAATTTATGGATACCCTGCCTTATTGCGACCTCAAGGTATTTAAAACTTTGCTGAGTTACATTCCCGCAGGATCGAATTTACAAATGGGGAACAGCACCCCCGTTCGCTATTTTCAATATTTATCGGGGCGTAAAGACATTTCTTACAACGGCAATCGCGGCACCAGTGGTATTGATGGCTGCGTTTCTACGGCTATGGGTGCTGCAACAGCGCTCTCAAAACCCACTACGCTGGTAGTAGGCGACTTATCGTTTATGTACGACAGCAATGCCTTGTGGGGGCACCACCATCCTGCCAACCTTAAAATTGTAGTTATCAATAACCAGGGTGGAAATATCTTCCGCTTTATTCCGGGGCCGGATCAATTTGAGGAATTTGAGGAGGTTTTTGAAGCGCGCCATCGCTTTGGATTTGAGCACCTGGCCTATCACCACCGCATACCATACGAAAGAGCGGCGAGCGTAAAAGCGCTTGAAAAAGGACTGAAAAAGATGTACGAAACAGAAGGGCTTCACATTTTAGAAGTGATTACCCCCGGCGAAATAAACGGACAAGTATTACGAAATTTCTTTAACTATTTACATAAAGCATGAGAGACTGGAAAACCATTAAAGAGTTTGAAGACATCCGCTTCGAGTTTTTCGAGGGGATTGCAAAAATAACCATTTGCCGGCAGGAGGTGCGCAATGCATTCCGCCCAAAAACCGTTACCGAAATGTGCCAGGCCATGACCATTTGCCGCGAAGACCAGGCCATTAGCGTGGTAGTACTTACCGGCGAAGGTGACATTGCCTTTTGTGCAGGCGGCGACCAAAATGTAAAAGGCAAAGCAGGCTACATTGGCGATGACGGTGTACCCCGCTTAAATGTACTGGACCTGCAAAAACAAATACGCTCGTTGCCCAAACCGGTAATTGCTATGGTAAACGGCTTTGCCATTGGCGGTGGACATGTGCTGCACGTGGTGTGCGATTTATCGATTGCATCAGAAAATGCCATTTTTGGCCAAACTGGTCCTAAAGTAGGAAGTTTTGATGCCGGCTTTGGATCATCGTACCTGGCACGCATTGTAGGTCAAAAGAAAGCCCGTGAAATCTGGTTTTTATGCCGCCAATATTCTGCCCAGGAAGCACTGGATATGGGATTGGTAAACAAAGTAGTGCCGTTGGAAAAGCTGGAAGACGAAGTAGTGGACTGGTGCAAAACCATGATGATGCGCAGCCCCATGGCCTTGCGTATGATAAAAGCCGGTTTAAACGCCGAGCTGGATGGACAAGCCGGCTTGCAGGAATTTGCAGGTAACGCCACCCTCCTGTACTACCTAACGGACGAAGCCCAGGAAGGAAAACATGCCTTCCTCGAAAAGCGCAACCCCGACTTTGGGAAATACCCGAAATTCCCATAACAATTCATGGATTCAAATGATGACTTTGTGTCATCCCATCAATAAATTATAAAATGAATGCTGTTCCTCTTTTGGGCAGCATTTTTTTATTGATTTTATTTTAGCGTTTTCCTACCTTGCGCAGCTCGAACCAAAATTTTTATACATGAACAAAACGATAGTAAGCTTACTATGCTGGCTTGTAGGTACTCTTTTATATGCCCAACCTGGCACAGGTTTAGAGGTTGGAATGAATTATACGTTTATAAAAGACGTCAATAGGGTTGAGTACACTCCCAAACTTGGTTATCAATTTGGTTATGCCTGGCGAATAAAAGTGAATGATGCCTGGGCGATATCTTTAAAAACCATGTTTACAAAAAGATTATCACTGGCATTGTTATACATAAAAACACATTGGTTGGGACTCTCATAAATTTCAAAATTACGAAAATGAATGTAGTCAGCCCCATCAAACCATACTCTGTGATCACCATTATTATCCCCTTGGTTAGACCAGTCAATAATGGCCCATTCACCAGGATAAGACATAAACGTAATAGGAGCACCCGCGCGTCCAGA
>JAUIMD010000124.1 GCA_030433225.1 Bacteroidia bacterium | reverse complement strand
GCAGGATTTCCCAACACCCGATCGAAAAACACCAGTGGTATTTTATATTTTTTAAGTTCCTCAAAATGCTGTCCATCCTGCGTTTGCAATGAAACGGAAGCAATTACTCCACCTACATTATTACGAATAATGGTTTGGATAATCTCCCGTTCCTCCTCCACATTTTCATTGCTTTGAAAAATGGAAACAATATACCCGGAAGCCTTGGCGTAATTAGCGATGAGGCTAATCATGTTTGAAAAAAACATGTGGTGGATATTGGGCACCAAAACCGCAATGGTGTTTTTCACCTTTCCGCGCAACTGCAGCGCACTTAAATTTACCTGGTAGCCGTGTTTGCGGGCAAAGGAAATAACGGTTTTGCGGGTATCTTCTTTCACGCGTACATCATTGCGCAATGCACGTGAAACTGTTGAATGGTGGATATTCAACTCCCGGGCAATATCTTTTATCGTTATTCTTTTTTCCATGCGCCACAAATACACACGTGTGCAAATATATGTGGATTTTTAATATGTCAACCTTTATCTTTCTAAAAAAAAGATACAACGCTTAGTAAATTATGGTGAGTTTTAATAATGCGGTAGTTCAGGTAAAAAAAATCCCGAACCTTATCAGATCCGGGATTTATATAGAAATGTGTTGTTTTTTTCTAGTAGCGGTAATGTTCAGGCTTGTAAGGCCCTTCCACAGGAATTCCCAAATAATCTGCCTGCTCCTGGCTCAGCTCTGTCAGGCGAACTCCTAATTTATCAAGATGCAGACGAGCCACCTTTTCATCCAGTTTTTTAGGCAAGGTGTACACCTCTTTCTTATACTTATCTGCATTCAGGTGCAATTCTATTTGCGCCAGTACCTGGTTGGTAAACGAAGCTGACATCACAAAACTTGGATGTCCGGTTGCACAGCCGAGGTTTAACAAACGGCCTTCTGCTAAAATCAATACTGAATGTCCATCCTCAAATGTCCACTTATCGTATTGTGGCTTAATGTTGGTCTTTTTAATGCCCGGATATTTGGCCAGTTGCGCCATTTGAATTTCATTATCGAAATGCCCGATATTCCCCACAATGGCCATATTTTTCATGCCCGCCATGTGCTCGGCAGTAATAATGTCTTTATTTCCGGTGGTGGTTACAAACACATCTGCTTTAGCAAGTACATCTTCAATACGTACAACTTCGTATCCTTCCATAGCAGCTTGCAAAGCACAAATCGGGTCAATTTCGGTTACCAATACACGCGCACCTTGTCCGCGTAACGATTGCGCACACCCTTTTCCTACATCACCGTATCCGCAAACTACGGCAATTTTACCGGACAACATTACATCGGAGGCCCGCATAATTCCATCGGTTAACGAGTGACGACATCCGTATAAATTATCAAATTTTGATTTGGTTACCGAGTCGTTTACGTTGATGGCCGGAAACGGCAACAACCCTTTCTCTGCCAGTTGGTACAAGCGGTGTACCCCGGTGGTGGTTTCTTCTGAAACACCTCGTATAGCGGCTCTTTTTTCTGTCCAGCAGGTTGGATTCTCGGCCAATACTTTTTTGCAAAGTTCAAAGAATACGCCTTCTTCTTCCGAATGTTTAGCCGGATCAAAATCAGGCACTTTACCTGCTGCCTCAAACTCGGCACCTTTTACAACCAGCATGGTTGCATCTCCTCCATCATCCAGAATCAGGTTGGGACCAGATCCGTCGGGCCATGTCAGGGCTTCGTTGGTGCACCACCAATATTCTTCCAGCGTTTCGCCTTTCCAGGCAAATACCGGTACGCCGGCAGGTTTTTCTACCGTACCTTCTTTTCCTACCACAACAGCTGCTGCGGCATGGTCTTGTGTCGAAAAAATGTTACAGGATACCCAACGCACATCGGCGCCCAATTCTGTCAGGGTTTCAATTAAAATGGCCGTTTGTACGGTCATGTGCAAAGAACCCATAATTTTAGCGCCAGCCAAAGGTTTTTGCCCTTTGTACTCTTCACGCAATGCCATCAAACCAGGCATTTCAATCTCTGCTAAGTCCAATTCCTTACGGCCCCAATCGGCCAACGAAAGGTCAGCCACTTTATACTGAAGCTTATTTTCCACTTTTGATTGTATTAATGTGTCACTCATAGCTAAGGTTTTAACTGTTCTAAATTAAAGAGCCCAAATTTAAAAAAACGCGCTAATTGCGAGAAATTATTTAACTGTTTTTGGCTACAAATGTATGCCTGCACCCCCAACGGGTTACAAATAACAAATGGCACCCAACCTTTTAGAAGCAGCTTTGTTGAAAAATACCAGAAAAGATACCATGAAAAATTCCAATAAAAAATGGGCCTTTTTTTCGTATGGCCACAACTTAGGTGATTTTACCCGGGCGGTTGAAACGGCTGTAGAAATGCAGCATACAGGGGCAAAAGTCACCTTCTACAACCATGGAAGCGTACACCTGGATTCGATAAAAAACCGCGGACTACACTGTGTCCCTTTATACCCGGAACTCAGCTGGGAACAGCACCAGGTAATTATGGACAT
Organism: Bacteroidia bacterium; assembly: GCA_030433225.1. Taxonomy (GTDB): domain Bacteria; phylum Bacteroidota; class Bacteroidia; order Bacteroidales; family UBA5342; genus JAUIMD01. The sequence continues at coordinate 3,821 of JAUIMD010000124.1, read as the reverse complement.
TAACCGCTATAAGGCACCGGTTGGAACCCCCATACCCGTTACAAAAGAAGAATGGATAGCCATGACAGAGGCGGATCTTGAGGCGTTAGCTGCCTTTAAACCCGATGGAGTTTATGCCGGACTCAACCTCAGCAGCATGATTGCGGTGCCGTACGCCAAACTTCCCATGGTTACCCAGGTACCAACGGTAAATTGCCCGGCATTTATCCAGAACAAAATGTACAACATGCCCAACATTATGGAAAAGAACTTTTTTATGCGGCATGTTTTACCCGGCTTTATCAAACGGTCCATAATGCGAAAAGTGCTGACGGGCGATGTGGCAAAAAACTCACTCACCGAGTTCAATAAAGCCCGCCAGCATTTTGGACTAAAGCCCATTTACAACATTGTTGACCTGGTGCGCGGTGACCTCACTCTTCTTCCCGACTTACCTGAACTCAGCGGACTGCCCAACGAAAAACTCAGTCCCGGGTATTATTACTCAGGCCCCATTTTTGCCCAAATGGATATGCCCGTACCGCCAGAGGTTTCCCGGGTATTTTCGCAAAAAGGAATAAACATTTTTTGTTCACTGGGGAGTTCCGGATTTCCCGAAACGTTAAAACTCATTATTCAAAGTCTCCGTAAGCTGCCTGATGTGAACATTATTTGCGCTACAACCACCATACTAGACCCGGAAGAGTTAGGGCCTAATGCTGACAATTTTTTTGCTGCCAGATTTATGCCGGCACACCTGGTAAATGAGCAGGCCGATGTGGCCATTTTGCATGGAGGACAGGGAACCATTCAAACTGCGGTTTGGGCGGGTACCCCCATTATTGGAATTGGCTTTCAGGGAGAGCAACAGGCCAACATTGACGGTGTTGCAATGCAGGGCATGGCCATTCGATTGCCATTGTGGGGCGTAAGCGAGAAAAGTATAGTAAAGGCGTTTGCAAAAATCCAGCAACCCTCTTTTCGTAAAAATGCAAAACGCATGCAAGACCTGGTGCGCACCGTAAACGGCACTAAAAAATCAGTAGAATTAATGAATTTATTGTTGGAAGGAAAGCTGCCCTCATACCGCTTATAAAACTTTTAGCACGGATGCCTTGTCGTGCTGCAACTGTTCGCGAAGTCCCTGCAGGCCATCAAACTTCATTTCCTCCCTGATTTTGCGAATAAACTTTACATGGATTTCCTTTCCATATAAATCTCCGTCAAAGTCAATCAGGTGTACTTCAATGGTAGGAAACTCGGCATTGCTGTTTACGGTTGGGCGAATCCCGATGTTCAACATCCCTTTAAACACCCGTCCTTCTACCTCAACCCTTACTGCATATACGCCCATGGCAGGAATCATTTTATGCATGTCTTCCGGCTCAATATTGGCCGTGGGGAAACCCAGGGTTCTGCCAATTTGTACACCTTTCACCACATTTCCGGTTATGCCATAAGTATACCCCAGCATGTCGTTGGCACAGGGCATATCTCCGGTAGCAATGGCCTCGCGAATGCGTGACGAACTTACCGGATGGCTATCTTTATGCACCGCATCAAAAGGCAGTACCTCAAAATTGTAGTGCTTACCCAGGGCTTTTACTTTTTCCACCGATCCTTCACGATTTTTACCAAACTTATGGTCGTACCCAAAAACATAATGGGAAATGCCGGCCTTTTCCACTAACAAATCCACAATAAATTGTTCCGACGAAATGTTGGCAACCGATTGGGTAAACGGAATAACAACCATTCCATCAAGACCGGTACGGGCCATTAATTCAACGCGTTCGTTATAGGTGGACAGAAGTTTGAATGGATCATCAGGGTTTATTACGTAACGGGGGTGCGGTTGAAAAGTGACCAGAACGCTTTTTTCATTGTGGGCGTGGGCCTGATCGGTTACGAATTTGATCAATTCCTGGTGGCCGCGATGCACCCCATCAAACATACCCGTAGTAATGGTTACATTTTGCCAATTGTAGTTCTCAAACCCTGAAAAAAGCTGCATTTCGTAGATTTTGTACAAAAGTAAAAAAAACGGTTAATTTCTATTCTTACCTTTAGCTGCGAAAACAGCAAAGGCAGCGGTATACATGTCCGTTTCTACAGCCTAATTAACACAATTCTTATTCATAAAACAGTATGAAAAAAGCAGTTATCGACATCGGATCCAACACGATAAACCTTGTAATAGGTGAACTCATTAACCAAAAACTCCACCTTATAAAAGAAGTAAAAAACCATGCCAAGCTGGCAAAAGGGGGCATCAACCAAAAACGCATGACCCCGGAAGCCCTTCAGCGTGGCTACGATGCTATTGCCTCTCATTTAGCGGAATGCAAACGTTACGATGTTGATCCGGCCCACATTGTTTCATTTGCCACCGCCACCATTCGCGATACGGCCAACGGACAGGAATTTGTGCAAACAGTGAAGGAACAGTACGGCCTGCACATTGAAATAATCGATGGGCAAAAAGAAGCCGAACTCATTTATAAAGGGGTGGAGCACGGATTCCCCATTGCCGACAAAAATGTTTTGATCCTGGATATTGGTGGAGGCAGCAATGAATTTATTCTGGCTAACCACACCGGCATTTTGTGGAAACACAGTTTCCCGCTTGGAGTTTCGCGCATGCTGGAACGCTTTCACCCGACCGAACCCATTACCCAAAAAGAAATTGATACCATTCAAGATTATTTTCGTGACGAACTGCAATTGCTTTTTGAGAATGTCTCACCTGCAGACGTGCATGCGTTGGTGGGTTCATCCGGCTCGTTTGACACCATTAGAAATATGATTTTGGTGGATAAAAAGCTTGAGAACGATGAAGCCATTACCTGGCTTGAACTGGCACATGAAGACTTGAATGGCCTGTTTAAAAAACTCATCCCTTCTACTGCAGCCGAACGCATGGAAATGCCCGGCATGATACCCCTACGGGTAGATTACATGGTAATTGCTGCCCTTTTTATTCGCCTGATTATTCGCGAACTGCAAATAAGCCATGTATTTCAATGCAATTATGCACTCACTGAAGGGGCTTTGCTACTATAAGGTACATGCTTTGTAACAGTTATTTCCAAAATATCTTTTAAATTTACGCATGACCAGAAAAGCGGAAAACGGTTCTGTTTACCGAACCGGTTTTGTAAAATACTGATTGTGTATAACTTGGTAATAAACACAAAACACAAACAGCACATTTTCCTCAATCCCTTATTCAGCTTGATTTTAAATAGAGAAATATTTCTTTAATTAATATTATTTTAACACTTCAACTAATACATATTGCTACTTTTGTACCCGAATTGAGACGGTTAAATTTTTAGTAGGGGAATATATAATTTTCAAATATCTATGAAAGTATCAGAGAAAATAGAACTTCTTAAAAAGAAAAGACAGGAAGTTGAATTGATGGGTGGCGAAGCACGCATTGCCAAGCAACACGAAAAGGGCAAACTTTCGGCCCGCGAACGTTTGGATTTGTTGTTTGACGAAGGATCGTTTCGTGAGATTGACAAATTTGTGGAACACCGCTCCACCAACTTTGGCCTGGAGAAGGTGCACGTTCCTTCTGATGGTGTAATTATTGGGCATGGAAAAGTGAATGGACGTTCCGTTTTTGCCTACTCGCAGGATTTTACCTCACGCGGAGGATCCTTAGGGGAAATGCACGCCACCAAGATTTGTAAAATTATGGATCTGGCCCTGAAGGCCGGTGCCCCTGTGGTTGGATTAAACGACTCAGGCGGGGCTCGTGTAGAAGAAGGCGTAGATGCCTTAAAAGGATATGGTGAAATTTTTATGCGTAACTCCCGCTCCTCAGGGGTAAT
>JAUIMD010000123.1 GCA_030433225.1 Bacteroidia bacterium | reverse complement strand
CTTTTATTCTGGAAATGGAAGAATTCATCAAATTGATTGTTTTCAAAATATTCAGCAAACATAAACTCTAGAAAATGCTCATATGAGGTTTTAAGATTATGAGCTAAATCAAAGCCGTTTCCAACAATAACGATTGTATTCATATCATTCTCAACTAATAAATGCGTAATTTAACAAACACATCAACCAAATCCAATCACATAAAAACGTGAATTTTGCCGTAGTACTATGCCAGTGAAGCACCGTTAAAATCCATTTCTTTCTTTGTATTCATTAAACTGGCATCCTTGAAATGTTTATTTACTTCATTTTTCAATTTATAAGGTCTATTGAATGCTTCTTGCGTCACGTTAAAATGGTTAGAAAGTTTTCTGATTGTGTCTTTTGAAAGACCCTTGTGGTAATTTAAAATTTTTGATATTGTTCCTTTAGATAAATCCAGAATTTCCACTAAATCTTTTGCTTTTAGGTCGTTTTCAAGCATTAAGGATTTTAACAATTCAATAGGATTTAAATCGTTGAATGTGGTATGTTCTTCATCCCATTTTTCAATCAGTAACGTAAGTAATTCAATTTCGTCCTGAGAAGATTTCTCACCTGATAAAACGTAGGATTCTAATAGGTTACAATACGCAGTATATTGTTCCTGGCTTTTTATTACTGTTATTTTTTCGGTTTTCATTTTTTCCAGTTTTTATCATCAAAAATTACTTATCTCATATTGTTTACCACTGTTGCAAAGTTTTGTGTACTCTGCGTGGGTACCTATCCATTTAACAAACAAATGGATTTTCACATCTCCAAAGAAATATTTACATATCAATCGGTAATTATTACCTCCAATATTAAATACTACTCTATCTGAACCGTTTCCCAGCAAATCTGCCGTATTAAAGGTTGTGATAATATTGGCAGGTTCGTTCCAATCGGCTCTTTTTAAAATTGCTAACCATATTTCAAATGATGTTTTACTTCTTGCATTTTTCTTCACATAATCTTCAATGGATTGCTTTTTTATCAAATGCACTTTCATTACAAAATTAATTTAAATGTTTCACAAAGGGAAACTATCGATATTAAAATTGGTTTATATCTCGAGATATAAAAGTTGCTTGCCTTTCGTGATACTCCTAATTGTATCTTTGGGGATTTATCTAGTTTACAAGGTACTAAACCCAAATTGTTATTCCTATCCCATAAAACCGTGATTTTTAGGTGATATCACCAAATGCTCATTCAAGGCCTCCTCCAAATTTCAGAACATAATAACCTTATTCCTAGTTACAAGCTACCCTACAGCAACGACTTTCAATTTAACTTAAAGCAACGCTTCAGGAAATGCCGCATTATTGTTATTATTGTACGATTGGAGTTAAAACTGTCGTCTGAAACATGCAAAAAATCTCTGCCATCATCACCTGCTACAACGAGGCCCACAACATTGTGGAGTGCATTCAGTCGCTTTCCTTTGCAGATGAAATTTTGGTGGTGGATTCGTTTAGCACCGACAATACCGTAGAACTGGCGAAAACGCAAACGTGTACTGTGGTGCAGCACAAATACGAAACGCCCTCCAAACAAAAAAACTGGATAATTCCACAAGCCCAACACGAGTGGATTTTGTTGCTGGATGCGGACGAACGCATAACTCCCGAACTACAAAAAGAGATCAAAGAAATACTGAAAGTCCCAGATAAAGATGCCTACTGGATTTACCGCACCGACCATTTTATGGGGCGGAAAATGCGGTTCTCAGGCATACAGGGCGATAAGGTGGTGCGCCTGTTTCTACGCGATAAATGTCGCTACAACAGCAATTATGTGCATGAGGAAATTGAACTGACTCCGGATTTAAAAGTCGGTTTTTTGAAAAACCGCATGCTCCATAATACATACACCACCCTGAATGCTTTTTACGAAAAACTCAACCGCTATGCCGATTGGCAGGCGCAGGATTATTTGCCCAAAACCGGGCACGTTACCTTTTATCACCTCAACCTGAAACCGGCATTTCGCTTTTTTAAACACTATATTTGGGGGCTCGGAATTCTGGATGGATTTCCGGGGTACGTGTACGCTGCCACACAGTCGTATGCCGTAAAAATGAGGTACATAAAGGTAAAACAATTGCAAAAAAACATTCCATAAAGTGAATACGGAACAGTTAAACGAAGACCTGAAAAAAGCGCTGGAAGTGTTAAATAAGGGCGGAATTATTTTATACCCTACCGACACGGTGTGGGGCATTGGGTGCGATGCCACCAACGAAGAGGCAGTCAAGCGCATTTACGATATTAAGCAGCGGGAGGATAGCAAATCGATGTTGGTGCTGTTGGATAAAGCTCCAAAACTGGGGAATTACATTGCCGAAATTCCGGAATTGGCATGGGACCTGATTGAAATGGCCGACAAGCCCACTACCATTATTTACGACGGAGCTAAAAACCTGGCCAAAAACCTGGTAGCAGAAGACGGTTCCATCGGAATTCGCATTACATCAGAAGCCTTTACCCAAAAACTGATTGAGCGATTCAAAAAGCCCATTGTAAGCACGTCAGCCAATATTTCGGGGGAACCCACGCCAAAAACCTTTGTAGAGATAGACGAAAAAATAAAAGCGGCCGTTGATTATGTGGTGGTGTATCGACAAGAAGAAACCAGCCTGCCGGCCCCTTCCAGCATTATAAAACTGGCCGTAAATGGCGAAATAAAAATTATCAGGCCTTAACAAACCCAATGACTGCCAAAGTTCAGAACACGAAATACATAGCATCCGATTTTATCGGTTCTGCGTTGGCCTATACGGTATTTTTTGCGGTTCGCCAGTTGTATTTCGACCTGGACACAAAGCAACTGGACCAAATACGGCCCGACAAAAGTTTTGTGATGGGCATAACGCTCATTCCTCTTATTTGGCTGTTAATTTTCTTTATATCGGGCTACTACCGCAATACCTTTCGAAAATCGACCATTAATGAGCTGAGCCAAACGTTTTTTTCGGTGATAATTGGCTCTATTTTCTTCTTTTTTACGGTTCTGCTAAACGATGCCATCAAATCCTTTTCGGTGCATTACATCTCGCTACTCACCTTTATGGGCATCGAGTTTGTGTGCATTTACATACCGCGCCTATGGATTACCAGCCGCTTTAAAAACCAAATTCGCAAAGGACAATTTGGGTTTAAAACCCTTTTGATTGGAGACCTTCAGGAGATTGAAAAAGCCGTAAAAGAATTGCCCAAAGATTTGGGAAATTACCTGCTGGGCTACCTATGTGACACCCCTCCTGCGCGTAAAAACGAAGGTCCCGCCATTCCTTATCTGGGCCACACCAGCGACCTGGAACAGGTGATAAACGAAACGGCCACTGAAGAAGTAATTGTTGCGTTTACAAAAGATGAGGAAAAGGAAATAAAATCCACCCTGGAAGTACTGTACCGAAACAATGTATTTATACGGGCCACCAAAACGGTCTCGGAACAATTGATTGGACAGGTGAAACTTTTTCCTTCGTATGGCACCTCATTTGTGGAGGTAATCCGCGACCTGATGCCCCCCTACGAAGAAAACCTGAAACGCATTATTGACGTTGGGGTTTCCATTCTGGTGCTGCTCCTGCTCCTCCCCTTTTTTGCCTATGTAATTTTGCGCATTAAACTGGACTCGAAAGGGCCGGTGTTCTTTACCCAAAAACGCGCCGGATTGAACAGGCATCCATTTCAGATGATAAAATTCCGGTCGATGTATGTGGATGCCGAGCAAGGCACACCGCAACTCACCGAACCCGACGACAACCGCATTACCCCGTTTGGACGGTTTATGCGCAAGTATCGCATTGATGAATTGCCACAATTTTGGAACGTGCTAAAAGGAGAAATGTCATTGGTTGGGCCACGACCCGAGCGCGAATACTTCATCCAACAAATTGTAAAAATTGACCCCAATTACCTGTTTCTGTTGAAAGTTCGTCCGGGCATTTCTTCGTTGGGCATGGTGAAGTTTGGGTATGCCGACAATGTGGACAAGATGATTGAGCGCCTGAAATACGATATGATTTACATCAAAAACATGTCCATCCTTTTCGATTTCAAGGTGATTATTTATACGTTCCGCACCATTTTCACCGGGAAAGGTGTGTAAAACCTGCAGCATGAATCTGGGATCAAAAATTTTCCATGCCTTTTTAAATCTGTTTGCTGACAAGGAAAGAATTGTTGGGGAATTAAAACGTAATGACCCCTGCTATTGCAATAGCGGCCTGAAATTTAAAAATTGTCACGCCCCACGGTTGGCAGCAAAACGAAAGGCTGCTTATATCGTTGAAAACAAAAGAACTAAAGTGCAAAGCGTTAAAGTAATGAAGGTACGCAACATTCCCACCAAGCACATAAAGTCCAACCTTAGGTGGGCGGATATTGGCAAAGGCAGCCCCGAAAAACTGGATCCCTGAGTCCCAGGCTTTGAAGAGGACCTTTTGGCTTGACTCAACCGCTTGCTACCCCCCAATCCATTGACCGAATCAAACGGTTTTAACTGCCGACCATGTGTATTTAGCATGCAGGGCAAAAAAAGATTTGTACCCCTCCCTAATTTTTTTGTTTATTTGGATTAATTTTAATTAACAATCCATTGCTGGTAGTTGTTTCTACACCCCACAGCAAACAAGGGCTGCAGAAAGCGTGTCCCTAACTGGATTTTTTTACGGATAGCTTATCAGTAGTAAACTAAAACGTTCCATCGATTAAACCTACAAATTGCCTGATTGCCTATGAAATCATCTATTGTCACCTCCGATACCGAAAAATTATCCAAAACCATCGACTGGCTGCGTTTCCCGCTAATGGTGGCGGTCGTTTTTGTGCACATGAATCCTGTGGTAAACATGCAGAGCATTCAGTTATCGCAGCTTAAGAGTTACGATTTGTACACGTTTACAGCCGCCTTTTTCTCACACATGCTTGCCGATTTGGCTGTGCCGTGTTTTTTCCTTTTCTCTGGTTTTTTGTACTTCTACAAACTAAAAACCTGGAATAAGGACGTGTACCTCTCCAAAACAAAAAAGCGTTTTCAAACGCTTATAATCCCCTACTTGTTGTGGAATGTACTCACGGTTGCTATTATAAGTCTGGTGGAATTTGCCAAGTTTAATGGTGGATTGTCAAACTATTGGAGTGCGATTCAGGAAAATGGAATTTGGAAGATATTTTGGAACTATTACGAGTGGGACCTGAATAAAACGGACCTTTTAGGAAACGTTACCCCTAAATACGGCCCTATAAACATTCCCCTGTGGTTTTTGCGCGATTTAATCGTAATTGTACTCCTCTCGCCCCTGGTTTACTACCTGATAAAATACACACGATTAATTGGAGTTTTGCTTTTAGGGGTGGCATTCTACACAAAAGTCTGGTTTACATTTCCGGGACTCAACATCGCCGGGGTATTCTTTTTTGCGCTTGGAGCCTACTTTAGTATACACGGTAAAAACCTGGTTACGTCGTTACTTCAACACAAAGCCTGGTGGTACCCATTAGCGGCCATTACTTTGGTACTGGCCACCTATTTTGATGGAACCGACATGAGTGCCTACGTGCATCCCTTGTTTACTATTTTTGGGGTTATTGCAGTTGTGAATTTAACCGCAACTTTTATTGAGCACGGTACTTTAAAGGTAAACCCTATGCTTTCGCAAGCCAGCTTCTTTATTTTTGTAACGCATACTATTTTAATTTTAGGATATGCAAAACGCGCGCTCATCTATGTAATTCCATCACAAGATGCGTTTTACATGTTGCTTAAGTACTTCGTTACCCCGACCATTACCGTTGTTGTATGTGTTGCCTTGTACCTGGTTACCAAAAAAGTATCTCCCCGCGTACTCAGCATTTTAATGGGGTCGCGTTAAACAAACGAAGAGGCATGTCTTCCAACATCCTCCTTTGCATACTATTTTTGGGAATGTTTTTTTAAAACAAAATCGCCCCCCTAACTTTTCGTGAAAAGTGTTCGCCACGTTGCAATCCAGTGGCATTATTCATGCTTAGTTTGGTTTTGTTGTGGTACTCGCATCTGTAGTACGTTTATGCAAACCAGTAACAATAGCTATTGCTTCTTTTTTGAAATAGCTTGTGTATACATTCGGTTCGTCACCGGTTAAATGAAGTCCATCGCTGGTGTGATATATTTCACAATTTTTGGGCAATTGTATTACACTGGCATTAGGAAATTCATGCTTTACTCTTTCTCTTATATAGTTGGATCTTTTCAATTCAATTAATTTTGGATGTACCGGCATTTCAAAGAAAATTACGTTTACTCCTTTTGATTCTAAAAAATCAACTTGTTTTTTAAGCTTTGCAAATTGTTTATCCATCATTAAAGTGTCTATATTTTCAGCGTAAGACTCCGTGGTTATGGCTAGCCTTTTGTTGAAAATGGTGCTATCTG
>JAUIMD010000122.1 GCA_030433225.1 Bacteroidia bacterium | reverse complement strand
TCTCGGTTTCCGGTGGAGGTTCAAAAGCTGCGTATCGTTTTTCTACCAATTACCAGAATCAACAGGGTACCACCATTGGAACCGAACTTAGCAGGTTGAGTTCACGGTTAAACCTGGATTATTTTATATCCACCAAGTTACGTTTGCGGGCGGATATTACCTATTCAAATGGATATACTACAGGCAATTATGCGGATGATGTGATTAAAAACACCAGAAGCATACGAAGCATTGCCTACAAGAAAATGCCAAACATGTCCATTTACGAATACGATGCGTATGGACGTTTAACCGGAAGTTATTTTTCACCGGAGAGCAATATCCAGGGAAGTTCACCCAATACCTATAATCCGGTAGCCATGGCGCTCGAAGGAATTAACAAAACTTCGAATGACCGCTTTATTACCAAGTTTGGGTTGTACTACGACATAAATCAATACCTGCGATTTTCTGAGGATTTATCCTTTGATGTCAACTACAATAAGGTGAACAAATTTCTGCCGCAAACTGCAACAGGTTTACCCTGGACCAATGTATATGTAAACCGGGCTTACGATCAAACGAATGACTCGTATAACATTTTCAGCAACAGCATTTTACGTTATATACGTACGTTCAATGAAATTCATAGCTTGACGGCGTCGGTAAGCATGATGACTACAGAAGGAATTGCTTATGGATTAAAACAAACTACTGCCAATGCCGCTTCATCTGAATTTCAGGACCCTTCCATACCTTCTCAAAACATTGGAGATGGGTTAGGCAATGTGGCTTCCAATAGCCGTTCGCGCTCTTTAGGTTTTACGGCAATGGCGCATTATTCGTTGTTAGACCGCTACATTGTAATGGCTGGTTTGCGCAAAGAGGGGAGCACAAAGTTTGATGAGAAATACCGTTGGGGAACTTTCCCCAGCATTTCCTTAATGTGGAGAATATCCGGGGAAAATTTTATGCAAGACCTGATTGCCTTTAATGATTTGCGCGTTCGGTTCAGTTATGGTGAAAACGGCCATCCACCCCGAAGGTCCAATATGTTCTTTAATACCTATTCTTCCGTAGGGTCATACCTGGGGGAGCCTGCTGTGGCCTCTGACAATTTTAAGCTCCTCAACCTGAAGTGGGAGGCCATAAAAACGACCAACATTGGGTTTACCTCCGAAATGTTCCAGAACCGATTAACCATGGACTTTGACTATTACAAAAACCGTACGGAAGATATGTTCGCGTACAATGTCGACATTCCATCTTCCTCGGGGTATAGCAATACCAGTGTAATTAATGCCGGAACCATCGATAACATTGGGTGGGATTTTTCCATGACTTACTGGGCGGTACGGAATAAAGACTGGAAAGTGTCTTTCGACTTTAACATTTCCAAAAACTATAACATTCTGCGTGAAGTAAGCGAAGAGTTTACGCTGGTGCGGAATGAATCACCGGGGAATGGCCAGTACATGAACCTGATTCAGATTGATAACCCTGCCGGATCTTTTTACGGATATAAATACAAAGGCGTGTATACCAACGAAGATGACCTGATTGCACGCGATGCCAATGGCGATAAAATTTATAACCTCAATGGAAAGCCCATTAAAATGGTGTACGACTACAACAATGTAAACTATGCCTTTGAGTTGGGGGATGCCATGTACGAAGACATTAACCACGATGGAAATATCAACGCCAGTGATGTGGTGTTGTTGGGCGATGCTAATCCGGACTTTTTTGGTGGATTTGGTCAACTTTTGGGGTATAAAAACTTCTCGTTCCGGTACTTCTTTTACTACCGGGTAGGCAACGAGGTAATCAACCGTACACGAATGAACGGCGAAAGCATGTTCACCTACGATAACCAGACCAAGGCCGTATTGAAAAGATGGCGTAAACCCGGCGATGAGACCGATATTCCACGCTCATTAATAGGATATGGGTATAACTTCCTGGGATCCGACCGCTTTGTAGAAGACGGTTCCTTTCTACGCCTGAAATACATCACACTCTCGTACAATTTACCCAATAAGGTGTGCAATAAACTGGGCGTGAATAGGGTACGATTATCCTCCACCATTAATAACCTGTGGGTATTAACCAATTACAGCGGGCAGGATCCTGAGATTAACATCAATTCTACGGATGGAACCATTTTTACGGTAGGCTACGATGATTCGAATACACCGGTTCCAACCAGCTTTACCTTTAATCTGAGTGTAGAATTTTAAGCATGCATAAATGACTGTAAAACAATTGTTGAGACATCAATTTCAACCATTGGTAAAAAGATAAAACGAATGAAAACAATCAATAAAATAATCCTGCTTCTACTGATTCCCCTGTTGGCATCTTCATGCAAGGATTGGCTTTACCTGCAACCCGAAAATGGAATTATTGTAGAAGATTATTGGAAATCAAAAGCCGATGTGCATGCATCCACCATGGCATGTTATGTATCCCTGTTATCAAGTTCAGGAAGCGGGTACAGTGTTCCACAATGTATGTTCTACTGGGGGGAGTTACGAGCCGAAATGGTGAGTGAATACCGCACCAGCTTTAGCGACTTCACCTACATCCGTAACGGTGACATTCTGCCAACTAGCAAAATGGTCAATTGGGATTCCTTTTACGGAGTAATCAATAATTGCAACATTTTATTGGAGAAAGCCCCTCAGGTTCTGGATTTGGATGAATCTTTTTCTATGGAGGATTTGCAACAATATAGTGGAGAGGTATTAGCCCTTCGGGCCTTAATGTATTTCTATTTAACCCGTGCGTTTGATGAGGTTCCTTTGGTTTTAGAGGCCACAACTTCGGATGATAAAAGCTTCAAAAAAGCAAAAAGCACAAGGGATGAAATTTACGCACAGATAGTAGCCGATTTAACCCAGGCAGAAGGATGGGTAACAGATAATTACGGCATAAACAGCCACAATAAAGGACGCATTACTAAATATACAGTAAATGCCATTTTAGCGGATGTGTATCTGTGGATGGATGAATATGAGAAAAGTGTGGAAGCATGTGACAAAATCATTAATTCAGGGGAATATGGTTTAGTACCTGGTGATCAGTTTTGGTTTGAGACGCTTTTTGTTAACGGGAATAGCAGCGAATCCATTTTTGAATTACAATACGATCGTGAACGATTAAATCCATTTTTCGACTTGTTTGAAACACAGGGCCAACTTAGAGCCAACAACGATATGATGGAATCCATCTTCCCGATTGATATTTATGCGCATCCTGATAGTGCGGATATCAGAAGCGATGGTGCGGCCTACAAATCGTCGAGAAACTACTCACTGTGGAAATACATTGGCATCTCTAAATTTGAAGCCAATACCGCAGAACTGGCAACCAATAATTTCATCGTTTACCGATATGCCGATGTGCTGCTGATGAAAGCAGAAGGTCTGGCTATGATGGGCGGTAGAGGAGAAGAGGCGCTGGCATTAATAGACCAGATTCGGAACCGGGCGAATGCAACCAAAGAATCGGCAGAAGGAAGACCCACCGATACCGATGGCCTGATTAACTACATTATGAGTGAGCGGAACCGGGAATTTGCCTTCGAAGGGAAACGATGGTGGGATATTTTGCGCAATGCAAAAAGAGAAAACTATGCCCGTGCTTACCTGATAAGAAACATGGTAACCAACAGTGCTCCGGCAAACCGCTTGATAAACGTACTCACCAAATACGAAGATCCTTTAAGTCACTATTTCCCCATAGCACAAAAAGAAATAGATGCCGCCTTTCCACTTCTGGAGCAAAACCCATTTTATGTGAGCGTACAGTAATACATGAAAGATTTGAAAATGAAAACAATGAGAACACATATCCTATTCAATTTTTTAGCGGCAGTGGTGGTTCTGTTACTGTTCACCACCTGCGGGAAAGAAGATTTTAACGAACGCACCAATTATCAGATTCTGATAGGGGAATACTTTGAACAAAATCCGGAGCAATTTTCCACCTTCGTCACAGTGCTGGAGCGTTCGGGTTCTTTATCCTTTTTAAAGGCGTATGGAACCTATACGTGTTTTGCACCGACCAACGAGGCCTTCGAGAAATTCTTTACCCAGGAGAATAAGCAACTGGCCGATTTTACCGATGAAGAATTGCGCGACCTGGTAAAATACCACATCCTGGCCAGCATCATTCCATCCACCGATTTTGTGGACGGTCGTTTGTCCGAACTCAACAATTATGGTCAGTACATGACTACCCGTACATACCTGGAAAACGGTAGGGCTGTTTTTAAACTAAATAAATATGCAGTGGTACGAAATGTAGATAACATGATGTTGAACGGTGTCATCCATGTAATGGACGATGTGATTAAACCCGTTGAACTAACCATTGCGCAACAACTGGAAGCAGATCCATCATTTTCGATTTTTACCCGGGCCTTGAAAGAAACCACGCTGTTTGATACGTTAAATGTACGTTTGACGGATGAAGATTTTGTGTATGACGATGAAGGTAATTTAGTAAACTACCCCAGGTGGTTCACCGTGATGGCCGTTCCAAACACCGCGTTCGAAAAATCCGGAATTACATCGTATGAGCAGTTAAAAGAACGCTATAGCGATACTGGGAATCCTTCCAATCCGCTGGACAGTTTGTATTTACACATGGCTTACCATTTTTTGGATAGCAACATGATGTACGTATCCGACTTTGCCGCAACCACAACAACGGCAGGCTATTTCACAAAAGCTCCTTTAGAGGTAATTACCATTAAAAACAAAGGACAGGATATTTTGGTAAACGAGGATGAATACCTTGGATTTGTGGAAGAAGGCTTTGCCATTGACCGCGACATCTCGGATAATACATCCAACAATGGCGTGTTCCACATTATGGAAGAAGACTTTTTCATTAAGGTGCGCTTCCCAACCGCAGTTTATTGGGATGTTACCGACCAGTTTGAAATAAAGAAAATTCCGGGTGTGTATCGTAAGGAGTCCGTGACTCTGGAATCCGGACAACTGGAAGATATACAGTGGGAACCGGAATCGCGAACAATAAAATACAAGGGAGCTGCCGGAGATTATTTTGGTAATGTTTTGGGGGACCGGCTAGAGGTTTACCTGAGACCCGAGGTAGTGAAATCCATTCAATTCAGATCGCCCATTATTGTGAAAGGTACCTACAAAATCTGGATTTGTACCCGGAATCAGTATTCAAGTGCAGGCCACAGAAAACCCATCTTTTTTGTGTATATGGATGATGAAAAGCTGCCGATCATTATTGATAACTGGCAAACCTTAAACAACACCGAGTCGGATGGAGAGCTGGAATTGAGGGGCTACAAACGATATGCCTATCATCCATCTGACTCCCTGGAACAAAATTACACCAGCAGAGACCGTGCTTCCCGATACGTGGGGCAATTGGCAGGTACCATTGAATTAAAAGCAACCGGAAGACACTGGATAAAATTTGTAGCCATTAGCGCCTACGCGGGTGCTGAATTGTGGCTGGATCAGATTCAGATCATTCCTGCCGAAATGGATCAGGTATGGCCTAAGCCAAATATTGAAGATGGTTCACTGGTATATAAAGAGGATTTGCCGGAACAGGGAACATTCGAATAGAACTTAATTAATGATTAACACAATGAAAGTCTTTAAAAGCACCATATACGTTTCAATCGCCATTTTGCTACTGGCCGTAAGCGGCTGTAAAAATGCCTGGGACGATGCTATAAAAGTGAATGAATCAACTGCATCCGCTACAACCATGGAGTGGTTAAGTCTGCATGCTGAATATTCCATGCTGGTGGAAGCCCTGAAGAAAACGGGAATGGACAAAGAACTGGAAAACTACATTTCAACCATTTGGGCACCGACCAATACAGCCATGGGGTTGGTTTCCACTGAAATCCTTAACAATACCGATAGTCTGCGCCAATATTTGGGCTGTCTTTTTACCCAGGGAAGCCTGATTTATGGAACAACCCTAAATGCTGACCAGAGGTTGAAAATGTACAATGGCAAATACATCTATGTTACAACCGAGCCCAAAACATTTGATGAAATAGCCGTTTCGGATAACGCGAATGGAGTGAACGTGGTTTCCAAAAACGGCGTAATTCATACCATAAACAGCCCCGTAGTACTGCGAAGAAATGTGTGGGAAATTATTGAATCCCTCGGCAATCAAAATAAGCAACTAGCCTTTTTAAATAGCCTTTCTGGTGAAGTTTTCGATCCTGAACAGGCAACCCAAATTGGATGGACCTCTGACGGAAAACCCATATACGATACCATTAGTGGGATGGTCTGGAGCAACGAGTACATTACTAATGTGGCAGACCTGAGAGTAGAAGACTCGACCTTCACCTTCTTAATTGTGGAAGATCAGGTTTTTGACCAGGAATACACCAAGTATAAACCCTATTACAAGGCATTTACCGGAAGTACCACAAAGGATAGTCTCGCAAACGATCATTTGGTCAAAATGAAAGTGACC
>JAUIMD010000121.1 GCA_030433225.1 Bacteroidia bacterium | reverse complement strand
TGGATGAATCCACCTCCCAGGTTAGGGGGCGCCAGCGGTAGGGCACCTCAAAAGGCCCTGCTCCTACATCCTTTGTCATGCTCAATGGGGTTCCTTCAAAATGATCGCGCATGGCACGTTGCACATCGCGATACGTTAATTTTTGCAGGGGTTTAAAATAAAGGGGCATGCGTTGCGATGACTCACCGGATATGTAGCTAAAGTAAGTTTGTGCTTCGGCCTTGTTTACCCGGTTGTAAAAGCTCCACACCCGCGCCTCGCAAAAACGAATGGCCTCGTAATCCAGGGGCGCGTACACATCCGAAAAGCTAAATTCAGAGTTTTTACCATCAAACCAGCCTTTTTCGCGGGCAAAGGAAATAACGTCGGCCGAAAACAGGCAATTTTTTTTATCGTTGAACTCCAGCGTGGTGATACGTGCCTGGTTGGCATGTGCCGAAACATAGCCGTCAGGAATACGTTTGGCTACCCAAACCGCACCGGTATTATCAGGTCCTTTGCCAATCATTTCCAGTATCCACACTTCATCCGGGTCGGCAACGGAAAACGATTCGCCGCTACTTGCATAGCCGTACTCTTCCACCAAACCGGTCATTATTTCAATGGCGTGCTTCGCCGACTCAGCCCGTTGTAGTGCAATGTACATCAAGCTGCCGTAATCCATCCCTCCCAGGGTGTCCACACACTCCGGTCTTCCACCAAATGTGGATTCACAAATGCTTACCTGGTTTTCGTTGATGTTTCCAACCACCGAATAGGTTTGCTCGGCCTGAGCAATCTCTCCCAGGTATTTTCCACTGTCCCAGTCGTAAACGGCCAACTTACTGCCTTTAGGGTAGGTTGCCGCCGGATAATGATACAACTCCCCGTACAGGGTGTGCGAATCTGCCGCATACGATATCATGGTGGAGCCATCGGCTGAAGCACCACGGGTGACCAGCAAACTTGTACAGGCATCCATTACATACAATGGGGCAAAACTCAGGAATACAATTGCCAATACTGCTTTCATTACAAAACGTGATTTTTAGAGTGAGGGAACATTAAACGCTATCGGGTGTGGGACTTATAGGTTTTTTAAATTTTTAATGGTTGTGGCCGGGTCGGATGCATTAAAAACAAAACTACCTGCCACCAGCACATCGGCACCGGCTTGTACCAGGGCCTTGCCGGTTTCGTAATTTACGCCTC
Organism: Bacteroidia bacterium; assembly: GCA_030433225.1. Taxonomy (GTDB): domain Bacteria; phylum Bacteroidota; class Bacteroidia; order Bacteroidales; family UBA5342; genus JAUIMD01. The sequence continues at coordinate 5,306 of JAUIMD010000121.1, read as the reverse complement.
CGTCAATTTCTATTAAGGCATTGGAACCGGTGGCTTCGATCAATGCTTTTAATTTTGCGGTTTTTGCCACGGTGCTTTCAATAAATTTCTGCCCTCCATATCCGGGATTCACCGACATAAGCAAAACCATATCTACCTCGGTAATAATTTCTTCAAGCACGTGTACAGGGGTGTGAGGATTGAGGGTAACGGCGGCCTTCATGCCGGCTTCTTTTATGGCGTTTACAGTACGATTTAAGTGCGTACAGGCTTCGTAATGTACATTGAGCATATACGTGCCCAGCGCCTTAAATTCGCTTATAAATTTTTCGGGCTGCACAATCATCAGGTGTACATCCAGCGGCTTGTTGCATAAACGGGCCACCGATTCCAACACCGGAAAGCCAAATGAAATATTGGGAACAAAAACCCCATCCATTATATCGAGGTGAATCCAGTCGGCCTCGCTGTTGTTGATGAGTTCCAGGTCTCGTTCAAGATTACCAAAGTTGGCAGCAAGCAATGAGGGCGCAATTTTTGTTGGCATGAAGTATGGCGAAAATATTGTTTATAAGGGTATAAAAACACAAAAACAGGAGCTAGTCTCCTGTTCTGCAAATGTAAAAAAAATATTATAAATAGGATTTCAGTTGCTGATTCCGATGCTTTTGTTTGAGCTTTTTAAGTGCGCGTTCCCGTATCTGCCTAACCCGTTCTTTGGTAAGGCCTACATATTTGCCAATTTCTTCCAGCGATTTGGGCGATTCTCCTCCCAGGCCATAAAACAAACGAATGATATCGGACTCACGCGGATGCAACGAAGCCAATGAATTTTGGATTTCCTGCTTTAACGACTCGTCCAGCAAGGTGCTGTCGGGCATGTCCTGATCGTTGCTTAAAAATACGTCGTACATATTCCCCCGTTCTTCGTCGCTGCTCAACGGCGCATCCATCGAAACGTGGCGCTTGTACCCTTTTAATGCCTGCTTTACATCGTTGGTGGAAATTTCAAGATGGTTGGCAATTTCTTCTACCGATGGCTCTCGTTGCAATTTTTGCTCGAGGTACGTAAATGTACTGTTTACTTTATTGATGGAACCGATTTTGTTTAATGGAAGCCGTACCAAACGGGCCTGCTCGGCCAGCGCCTGCAAAATAGACTGGCGAATCCACCAAACGGCATAGGAAATAAATTTAAAGCCCCGGGTTTCATCAAAACGTTCAGCCGCCTTTATTAACCCGATGTTTCCTTCATTAATTAAATCAGGAAACGACAAGCCCTGATTCTGGTATTGTTTGGCTACCGAAACTACAAAACGCAGGTTGGAGGTAATGAGGCGATCAAAGGCAAGCCGGTCTCCTTTTCTGATTTTTTTAATCAACGAAACCTCTTCATCCGGTGTTAATAGGTCAATTTTTGAAACCTCCAACAAGTATTTATCGATGGAAATTTCTTCTCTACTGGTAATTTGTCTGGTTATCTTAAGCTGCCTCATACGTTAGAAAGTTTGTTACATCATAACAACGTTTGTAATGGTTGTGTTTCGGGTTTACGAAAAAAAAGGGAAGATGTTTCCATCAATTCCTGCTTTTTTCATCTTATTTTGCTTCTCGTTAAAAACGATACCAGGGGTCACAGATGAGTAAAAATAATAAAATATTTGTGAATACGATGCTGCCCGTGCCTTTGCACGGAACTTTCACCTATCTTTTACCCAGCAGGTTAGAAGGCATGGTGGAAACCGGCAGCATGGTAAAATGTACCTTTGGCACCAAAACGTACTGGGGTGTGGTTTTGAGCCTCACCTCCAAGGCCCCCGAACATGTAAAACTAAAGGAAATTAGCGAGGTTATTTATCCGTTTGACTTTGTGCCTTCCCATGTTTTAGCCCATTGGCAATGGCTGGCAGACTACTACCTTTGCCCCATTGGCGAAGTGATGCAGGCGGCGGTTCCCACTAAGATTATTCCTTCCTTTACCCCCAAATACACCGCAGCATACGGACATGAAACCGCGGCATTTTCGGCCAACGAGCAACAGGTGTATGCTTTGCTTCAGGGGCGGGAGCTTACGCTTAAAACCATTGCAAAAGAAACCGGTATTGCTTCTGTTCGTACGGTGATTAAAAAACTGGAAGCAAAAAATGCCGTTCACCGAACCGATGCCTCTCCCGAAGTGCGGTCTCCAAAGGTGGATGTATTGGTACACCTGCATCAGCATTACCACAACGAGACGCACTTTGCCGATTTACTGAAAGAAAACCACCGTTCGGCAGCTCGCCGCAGGGCACTGCTGGCCATACGCGAAAATACCGGGAAAGATACGCTTACCAAAGCCATGCTGATGGAGCATTTTCGCATTTCGCCTATGGTTTACCGGTATTTGGTGGATCAGCAATGGGTGATGGAAGAACGCATTTCAAAAGACCATTCCATTCAGCTACAAAAAGAAAAGCTCGCCTTTTTATCGGACAAGCAGGAAGATGTATTTTTTAAAATTCGTAAGCTATTTACACAAAAAGAGGTGGTGCTTTTACACGGCATTACGTCCAGCGGAAAAACCGAAATCTATTTCCACCTGGTAGCGTCCTACCTTGAGCAAGGCATGCAAGCCCTTTTTATGCTGCCCGAAATTACGTTGACGCAATCCATTATTACCCGTTTTTGGGCCGTGTTTGGCGACCGTTTGAAAGTTTACCACAGTAAAATTTCGGATGGAGAACGCGCCAAAATCTGGCATGGGGTAAAGGACGGCTCCATTCAACTGGTGGTGGGCGTACGCAGCGCATCCTTACTGCCCTTTAAAAATCTGGGGCTGGTAATTGTGGATGAAGAGCACGAGCAAACGTACAAGCAAAACGACCCTTCGCCCCGTTACAACGGCCGCGATGCTGCCATTGTGCTGGCCAGCCTGCACAAAGCCAGGGTACTGCTGGGATCAGCCACCCCATCGGTACAGAGTTATTACAACGCTAAAAGTGGCAAATACGGCCTGGTGGAACTTGCACACCGACACCAGTCGTTTGCCCTGCCCGACATTAAACTGGTGGATTTACTGGAATGCTACAAAAAAAAGAAACTGGTCAAGCACTTCTCTTTTGAACTGCTGAACGCCATAAAAGAGGCGCTGAGTAAAGGCGAACGCATATTGTTGTTTCAAAACCGGAGGGGATATGCCCCTTCCATTGAGTGCAATGAATGTGGGTACGTGCACCTGTGCCCCAACTGCAATGTTACCCTTACTTTGCATAAGGCCACCCGCAACCTGGTATGCCACTACTGCGATTTTTCTGAGCCTATCTTTTACTATTGCCCGGAATGCCACAGTCCTAAAATTATGGACAAAGGCATGGGAACCGAAAAAATTGAAGATGAAATTTCCGCTTTGCTGCCCACCGCCAAGGTGGCACGCGTTGATACCGACAGTGCTACGAGTTTGAAAAATGTAGCCGCCGTGTTTAAAAAATTTGAACGGGGACAATTGGACATTTTAGTGGGAACACAAATGATATCCAAAGGCATTGACTTTGCAAAAGTGGGTTTGGTTGGCGTGTTGAATGCTGATAACCTTTTGAATTTCCCCAGCTTTATGGCGGGTGAGCGCAGTTTCCAACTGCTTACCCAGGTAGCCGGAAGGGCGGGACGAAACTCTACCGGCGCGCGCGTGCTCATCCAAACACACCACAAGGACCACCCGGTGTTGCAGGCAGTACAGTACTACAACTACCCGCAATTCATACACAACGAGTTGGAGGAGCGAAAAACCTTTCAATATCCCCCCTATACCAAACTTATCCACCTGAACATTCGGCACCGAAGCGAAGCAACGGCAGACGCCTTTAGCCATGTATTGGCCGAGCAGCTTAAGGCGTTGCAGGGAGCCGTTATTCTGGGACCTGAAGCGCCGGGAGTAGACAAAATAAAGAATTACTATTACCGTAAAATCACCCTGAAATGTGGCAAAAACTTTAACCGTAAACAACTGGGGGCATGGTTATTTGGGGTAGTTGAATCGCTGAAAACGCATGCATCCTACAAATATGTTTCCGTTTTTTTTGATGCCGACCCCACAGGATAATGCGGCCTTGCTTATTCCGGAAAGCCACCCACCCAACGTATTGAAAATTTCACAGCACTGCATACGTATTGAAAAAAGAAAGATTGTACATTTGGAATCGCAGAACAAACACCAAACCCAACAAATTACCCCCTATGAAATACCTCATTGCCTTTTGCTTTTTGTGCCTTGCAACATGGGCTGATGCCCAGGATTTGATCCTTAAAAAAAGTAGCGATACCATCCATTGTAAGGTAACCGAAATTGGTGCCGACGAAATTAAATACTATTACGAAAACAGCCCCAAACTGATTTTTGGGATTGACAAAGCCTTGGTGGATCGCATTGTATTTGGAACCGGTGAGGAAATTGTTATTGAAAAGGATTCATTTAAAAACCCTGAATATTATGCCGGTCAGTCAAAAAATGCTGTAAAGGCGAATTTCCTGGCCCCTCTCTTGGGCTATACCGAATTGGCATACGAACGCAGCATGAAGCCGGGCAGGTCTTTTGAGGCAGCCCTCGGTATTATTGGATTAGGAGTTGACAATGCCGACATAAATCCGGCCGGTTTTTTCACAAAGTTTGCCCTCAAATTTACGCGAACGCCCGATTTCTACAGCAACCGGATGCATTACAGCCACATTTTAAAAGGAGCCTATTTTGCCCCGGAAATTGCGTTTCGTTACGTGCGTTTCGACGATTACACCTACGAATATTACGAGGTTTACCCTTATGAATCTTCTACGGTTGAAAGAAGTTCTAACATATCGACGGTTATCCTTATAAAATTAGGCAAGCAATGGATTATTGAGGATGCCTTTTTAATTGATCTTTACCTGGGCTTAGGCTATGGACTTGGTGGAGATGACTACAACGGACTTCCTTATGGTTACGTTTTGGGCCCACCCGAATCACCCATTGCCGCCACGGCTGGGTTTAGAGTTGGCTGGGTTTTTGGGCAATAACATCTTGTTCATAATCTCGCTTCGGCTATCCATACTTCCTCAAAAAAATCCTTCAATTTTGTAGCACAACTTCGGTTCGCAAGATTAAAATGGGAATCCGGTGCAAATCCGGAACTATCCCCGTAGCTGTAATCCCGACGAATGTTTGTAGCAAAGTCCACTGCCAGCACCCTAAAATTCTGGTGGGAAGGCGCTACAAACCGGGAAAGTCAGAAGACCTGCCGATGTATGTTTTTCGTAGCTTTCGGGTGAAAGGCGATGGAATAATACATGCTATGTAGCTATTCTTTACGTACCCCGCG
>JAUIMD010000120.1 GCA_030433225.1 Bacteroidia bacterium | reverse complement strand
AAACACTTCCTACCAGCAGGCGAAAAAGCAGGAGAAATAGCCCCCAGGTGGACGTTTTTCGAAAGGTGTAGCTAAAGGTCATGCGTTAGTGTGTTGGGGATTCGTCACCAAATTCCAGCTTAATCATGGCAAAAACGGCATAATTAATCATATCCAGGTAGTTGGCATCAATGCCTTCCGAAATTAGGGTTGCTCCCTGGTTGTCTTCAATTTGTTTGGTGCGGTGCAATTTTTGTAAAATCATATCGGTATACGAACTGATGCGCATGCTCCGCCACGCCTCATCGTAATCGTGGTTTTTTTTCAACATCAGCTTTTTTGCCGTGTCAAAATAGGCATCGTACAACTCCAGCGCCTGTGCAGCATCCATGTCAATAGCTTCTGCATGGCCCTTTTCCAGTTGAATCATTCCCATTATGGAGTAATTAATAATCCCAATAAATTCATCCCGAATGCCTTCATTTACCTTTGATATCTTTTTTATTTCCAGCGAACGAATGCGATTGGCCTTTATAAAAATCTGATCGGTTAAGGAAGTGGGCCTTAAAATGCGCCAGGCGGTACCGTAATCTTTGGTTTTCTTTTGAAAAATATCGCGACAAATATGAATTATGGTGTCGTACTGTTGGGCTGTATTCTGCATCTTATTTTGCAATTGTTTGAGGGATTATTTAAGGGCGTGTAAAAATTCGTTCCACAATACATCCTTTGGAGGAGGGGCAACAATGGTAATTTCTTCCTTTTTTACCGGGTGGATGAAGGAAATTTTTCTGGCGTGCAGGCCAATGCCTCCATCCTCGTTGGACCGGTTAAATCCATACTTTAAATCTCCTTTAATGGGGGAGCCGATTTTGGCCAGTTGACACCGTATCTGGTGGTGACGTCCTGTTTCCAAATCTACCTCCAATAAATAATAATGGTTTAAACCTGCCAGTAGCGAATAATTCAAGATGGCTTTTTTGGAACCGGGTTTCTCCTTTTCGCTGGCGTACGACTTGTTTTTTCCTTCGTGTTTGGTAAGGTAGTGCTCCAGTTTGCCTGATTCGTTGGCCGGTTTATCTTTCACTATTGCCCAATACGTTTTTTGAACCTCCTTATCGTGAAACATTTTGCTCAGGCGGGTGGCCGCTTTTGAAGTACGGGCATACAACACCACGCCACTCACCGGTCGATCAAGCCGGTGTACCACGCCTAAATATACATCGCCGGGCTTATTGTATTTTTGTTTGATGTAGGCTTTCACTTTATCGGCTAGCGTAACATCGCCGGTTTTATCGCCCTGTACCAAATCCGAAACCGACTTATTAACCGCAATAATGTGGTTGTCTTCGTACAGAATGCTAAGCTTTTGATTTTGCGCGCTCAAATGAATAGTTTTTTAAAATTGAGGAATTAGTACATCTCTCTTTCGTTCGGAAAATCCATCGATTTTACATCGTGTACGTAATTTTCGATGGCGCCCTTCATTTCGGAGTACAGGTTATGGTAACGCCGTAAAAAACGCGGACTGAACTCCTGGTTAATCCCCAGCATATCGTGCACTACCAGCACTTGCCCATCCACCTTGTTACCGGCTCCAATCCCAATAATGGGGATGGAAAGTTCTGCCGCTACCTGGCCAGCCAGTTTGGATGGAATTTTTTCCAGTACAATGGCAAAGCACCCGGCTTCTTCCAGCAATTTGGCATCGCTGATTAGTTTTTCGGCTTCATCTTTTTCCTTGGCACGCACAACATAAGTACCAAATTTGTGGATGGATTGTGGCATCAATCCCAAATGTCCCATTACCGGAATACCGGCCGAAAGGATACGGTGAACCGAATCAATCACCTCTTTACCACCCTCCAGTTTTACTGCATCGGCATGGGTTTCTTTCATAATGCGAACGGCCGAACTCAGGGCTTCTTTGGAATTTCCCTGGTACGATCCAAAGGGCAAATCCACCACAACCAGCGCGGTTTCTACCGCACGCACCACCGAGCTTCCGTGGTAAATCATATTATCAAGGGTAATGGGCAGGGTAGTTTCGTGTCCCGCCATTACGTTAGATGCAGAATCTCCGACCAAAATTACATCCACCCCGGCCTGGTCTACAATTTTTGCCATTGAAAAATCGTAAGCGGTCAACATGGATATTTTTTCACCCCGCAATTTCATCTCAGAAAGCCGGTGGGTAGTAACTTTGCGTCGTTCAGCGTGTACAGACATAATCTAAATTTTAGTGTGTCCAAATTTACAAAATCTTGGCAATTGGCAATTTTTTTATTTTTGTGGACGCGCCCTTTAAAAGGGTACCGAAAAAAATGCCATTATAAAAAATACAATTATGAAAATACTTATTGTTGGGGGAAACGGAACCATTGGACGTGCCGTGGTAAAAGAGTTGCAAAAAAAACATGAAGTGCTGGTGGCCGGCAGAACTAAAGGAGATGTGTTGGTGGATATTTCGAAACCCGAAACTATAGAAAAAATGTACCAAACCGTGGGTACGGTGGATGCGGTTATTTGTGCCGCCGGCAGCGTAGGGAAAGGGTATTTTCGGGATATGTCCGAAGCAGATTACTACATTGGCATTCAGAACAAGCTTATGGGGCAGGTTAACCTGGTTCGCATCGGAAAAGAGTACCTCACCAGGGGTGGTTCATTTACCTTAATTACCGGCATTTTGGCGGATGATCCTGTACCTAAAACATCAGGATCGGCGTTGGCCAACGGAGCCATTAACAGCTGGGCGAAAGCGGTAGCCATGGAAGAACAAGGGAATTTCAGAATTAATGTAGTCGCTCCCGGTTTGGTGGAAGACTCCGCAGAACGGTTAAGTGCAGCATTCCCGGGTCATGTACCGATTACCATGCAACAAGCCGTTTCCGGCTTCGTGAAAAGTGTGGAAGGTCTTGTAAATGGGGAGGTAATACGAATTTATTAGTGTGAAGAGTAAACCGGTTTTATAGCCGGTTTACCCACTTATAATGTTTGCTGACGAACCACCTCGTACAATAAAATACCGGCAGCAACCGAAACGTTTAAGGAACCAATTTTCCCCAACATGGGGATGGACAATAACTGGTCGGTTATTTCTAAAATTTCATCGGAAACCCCCACATCTTCTGCCCCCATCACCAGGGCAAGAGGCCCGGTTAAGGACGCCGTTGTGTAGTTGTCGGACGTTTTTTCGCTGGCCGCTACCACCTTTAATCCGGAGTTTTTCAGTTCTTTAACCGCTCTTACTAAATCGGGCGTGCGGCAAACAGGAATGCTCAGCAGAGCACCGGCCGAGGTTTTTACAGCATCCGGCGTAATGGCAGCTGAGTTTTTGGAAGATACCAGAATAGCATCTACCCCGGCTCCATCGGCAGTTCGGGCAATGGCACCAAAATTGCGCACATCGGTAATGCCATCCAACACCACAATCAGGGGTTCTTTCCCATTCTCAAAAAGCGTGGGGATAATGTCGGAAATGTTTTGGTATTGCACCGGAGAGGCCCACCCAATTACCCCCTGGTGATTTTTTTGAGTGATACGGTTCAGTTTTTCGATGGGTACTTTTTGAACCGGAATGCTGGTATTTCCCAACAGGTCTTTGAGCTCGGACACCAATTCACCTTTTAGGTCTTTTTTTATAAAAATCTTCTCAAAATCCTTACCGGCAGTTATGGCTTCCATCACCGCACGAATGCCAAAAATGTATTCCAGATCGGGTCTTTTCTCCTTTTTTGGCGGATAAAATTTACGGGGCTTTTGCATGTGCTTTTTAATTAAGTTGTGATGAAATTTTGTCTAAATTCTCCTGGGCTTTTTCCCATTTTTCCATTTCCTTTTCCAGCATAATCTCTACTTCACGAAAACGTTTGTAAAGGTCATGATCCATGGCATTATCGGGGTTGGCCAGTTTTTTATTTAAGCCAGCCTGCTCGTTTTCCAGCTTGGCGACTCTTTTTTCGCATTGCTCCAATTCCTTTTCGGCCTTTTTAATTTCGCGGTTAAGGGCTTTGCGTTCCTGGAAACTTTCTTTGGAGGCCGTTTTTTGTTTAGGGGCAGCTTCGGTTAATGGGGTTCTGCGTTCCAGTTCGCGCAGGTTTTCAACATTTTTACTGCGCAAAAAGTCATAAATACCCCCTAAATGTTCTTTTATTTTTCCGCCACCAAATTCGTATACCTTGTCCACCAGGCCTTCCAGAAAATCCCGGTCGTGCGAAACGACCACCGCGGTGCCATCAAACTCTTTAATGGCTTGTTTAAGAATTTCTTTGGAGCGAATATCGAGGTGGTTGGTCGGTTCATCCAATACCAGGAAATTAACAGGCTCCAGCAGCAGTTTTATCATGGCAAGCCTTGAACGTTCTCCACCGGAAAGGACTTTCACTTTTTTGTCGGCTTCTTCACCACCAAACATAAAGGCGCCCAGAATATCGCGTATTTTCGTGCGGATATCGCCTACCGCAACATGGTCTATCGTGTCAAAAACCGTTAGTTCGCCATTGAGTTGTTCTGCCTGGTTTTGAGCAAAATATCCGGGCAAAACATTGTGGCCGGGTTTCCATTTTCCGCTGCCTTCCAACTGGTTCATAATGGCTTTTATCAGGGTGGATTTCCCTTCCCCGTTTTTACCGACAAAGGCCACTTTTTCGCCATTTTCAATCATCAGATCCACGTCTTTCAGCACCATGAAATCACCGTATCCCACCGAATAGTTTTCGGCTTCCAGAATAATGGAACCCGCACGAGGGGCAGGGGGGAATTTTAAACGGAGGCGCGAATTGTCTTCTTCGTCCACCTCAATGCGGTCAATTTTTTCGAGGTGTTTGATGCGCGACTGCACCTGCACGGCTTTGGTGGCTTTATACCGAAAACGTTCAATAAAATCTTCCGTATCTTTAATCATTTTCTGCTGGTTTTCGTACGCGCGCAATTGTTGTTCACGACGCTCAGCTCTTAAAACCAGGTATTTAGAGTAGTTGGATTTGTAATCGTAGATTTTACCCAGCGAAATTTCGATGGTACGCGTGGTGATGTTATCCAAAAAAGCCTTGTCGTGCGATACCAAAACAACCGCTCCGAAATAGTTAATCAGAAAGTTCTCCAGCCATTGAATCGACTCAATATCCAGGTGGTTGGTGGGTTCATCCAATAAAAGCAAATCGGGCTTTTGCAGCAGTACTTTTGCTAACTCAATCCGCATACGCCATCCACCCGAAAATTCTTTCGTAGGACGTTGTAAATCGTCGCGGGTAAAACCAAGTCCCAGCAACACCTTTTCGGTTTCCCCGGTAAAATCGTTTCCCCCCAGTAAAGCAAAGCGTTCACTGGCATGGCTGGCTTTTTCAATCAGCTCCATGTACGCATCCGATTCGTAATCGGTACGTTCTGCCAGTTGATTGTTCAGGTAATCCGCCTCGTTTTTAATTTCCTGCAAATGGGCAAAAGCCTTTAGGGCTTCCTTCATTACTGTTTCGTCGTCGTTGTAGTGCAGGTGCTGGGGGAGGTGACCAATGGTAATGTCTTTAGGGCCGGTAATGCTGCCCGATGTGGGTTGCATGGCACCTGTCAGCAATTTTAAAAGTGTAGTTTTTCCGGCCCCGTTTTTACCCACAAGGCCAATCCTATCCCTTTTGTTAATAAGAAAAGAAACATCATTAAACAAGGTGAAACCACCAAAAAATACACTGAGTTTATCTGCTGAAACCATACCCAATTTTGAACTTGTCCCCTTTTATGGAGGGATTAAAATTGCTGCAAATATAGAAAGATACGGCCGAGTTGCAATTGCGGCCGAACTGCCCAAAACGACGAAACGGCATTGTTTTTTTTAGAAGATGGCTGAGAATAGAGGGGATGTGTGAAATTAAATGCGACGAACTGTCGGCAAAACCCAAAATAAGCATTATTTTCGCGCGCTGTATTTAGTTTAAATTAACGTTAGGAAGGGAGCAACATCCAACAATGATAGAAGCAATGACTGATTTACGTATTGAGAACCTGAATATTAAGGCCGAACAACGCATATTAAGCCCCAACGCCCTGAAAAATGAATTTCCACTGAACGAGAAAATCATCAACACAGTGCTGGAAGGGCAAACTACCGTAAAAAATATCCTGCATAAAAAAGATAAACGCATTTTTGTAGTGGTAGGGCCTTGCTCTATCCATGACATTAAAGCCGCCAAAGAGTATGCTACCAAATTAAAAAAGCTGGCAGACGAAGTTAAGGATAACCTGTACCTGTGTATGCGTGTATATTTTGAAAAGCCGCGTACCACAACGGGCTGGCAGGGTTTAATTATGGATCCGTATTTGGATGACAGTGCGCAGTTGGAAGAAGGATTGCGTCGTTCGCGTGAGTTGCTGACCTTTGTAGCAGAGTTGGGCTTGCCTGCAGCGGGTGAAGCGTTGGATATTGTTACGCCTCCCTACATTCAGGACTTGTTTTCGTGGACTGCCATTGGAGCGCGTACCACCGAATCGCAAAGTCACCGGAAAATGGCCAGCGGACTAACCTCTGCAGTAGGATTTAAA
>JAUIMD010000119.1 GCA_030433225.1 Bacteroidia bacterium | reverse complement strand
GGCTGGCAACCCTTACGAAAGATGCGATTTCAACTTCCACCACTTCTGATCTTTTACATAAACTTGCACCTTCTACCCCTGACGTACCGCAGCTCACCTTATCCAGGCTAGGGTTTGAGCCCGTCACCGATATTGATCCGCAGCCCGTTATCCCCCAAAACATTATTACGGATTACCATGCGACAAGGGACTTTCCGGCGATTCAGGGAACCTCGCAACTCGGTATTCACCTCAGGTTTGGAACGATAAGTATCCGGAAACTAATACAATTTGCGCTTGACCTCAATGAAACATTTTTAAGCGAATTGATTTGGCGCGAATTTTTTATGATGATTTTATACCATTTCCCACATACGGTTTCCAGCGCCTTTAAACCTGCCTACGATAATATTAAGTGGAGAAATGCTCCCAACGATTTTAACGCGTGGTCCAAAGGAGAAACGGGCTATCCGCTGGTAGATGCCGGCATGCAGCAACTGAACCAAACCGGGTACATGCACAACCGGGTACGCATGGTTACGGCCAGCTTCTTATGCAAACACCTATTAATTGACTGGCGATGGGGAGAAGCCCATTTTGCGGAGAAACTAAACGATTTTGAACTCGCTTCGAACGTGGGAAATTGGCAGTGGGCTGCCGGGAGCGGCTGCGATGCAGCTCCTTATTATAGAGTATTTAACCCCACATTGCAACAAAAAAAGTTCGACCCCAAAGGCACCTATGTGAATACATGGAACCACAACCAACACCTTTTGCCACTGGTGGAACACAAATTTGCAGTAGAGCGTTGTTTAAACGCTTACAAAGCGGCATTAAACAAGGTATAGTAAACTTCAATTTCTTAAATTAGCACCATGTTCAGGCTAACACAAATGCACATACTCGTTGCTACGTTTTTGACTTGCATCCTCATAACTAATAAAAGTGCAGCGACAGATTTTAACGATAAGTTTTACACCTTATACATTAGCGGCAATATGGAGGAGTGGGTTCATTTGCTTGACCGTGCCAAACAAACCTATGCAAAACAACCCACCCCGCAGTTGTTAGAAGAAATTGTAAGGGCACAATACGCACTTACCGCCTACTACCTTGGTTTAAACAACGACGATAAGGCACTGCAGGAAATAGATGCCGCCGCGTATTATTTACATGAGCTGGAACAAATTTATCCTGAACAGGGATGGGTGCTGGCTTTAGATGCCAGCTTTCAGGGGTTTAAGTTAATCATCAGTCCCTTTCGGTTCTTTTTTAAAGGGCCGTCGGTATTGTCTGCCGTGCACAAATGTCAGGAGCTGTCTCCTAACCATGAAGATGTACTTTTCCTGGTTGCCAATCAAACCTTCTACCTTCCATCCATACTTGGTGGAAACCAGCAAAAAGGGCTGGATTACTTTTCCACCCTGGAGAAAAAATTGCTGCAATACCCCATTAAAGAAGATAAACATTGGTTTTATTTATTGTATTTAACTTCCAACGCCATAGCCTGCAATGCTGCCCACCAGTATAACGATGCGGTACGAATTTACCGTCAGATCCTGAGCATAGAACCGCATTACCTTTGGGTAAAAAATGAGTTACTTCCCCAATCGCTTAAAAAGCAGGAAAACAATTATTTAAAAAGCCAAAAAGAAAAAGTGCAGTAAGTACCTTTTTTAACCGATAAAATATCGCCATTCACCTATTCGTCTTCAACTAACCAAACGAAAACATTAGTTTTGTAATCAATCGCATAAAATTGGAAATGAAAAAAATGAAAAACTTAAAATTAGCAGTGCTTACCGTTGTAGCTACCTTAATGCTCAGCAGTTGTGGATACAATAAAATGGTAGAAATGCAGGAAAGTGTGGACGCCCAGTGGGCCCAGGTGGAAAATGTATACCAACGGCGTGCCGACTTAATTCCGAATTTAGTGGCTACCGTTAAAGGATATGCAGCCCACGAGCAGGAAACATTACAGGGCGTTATCGAGGCCCGGTCGAAAGCGACTGCCGTAAATATAAATGCCGACAACCTGAACGAAGCCAGCCTGCAACAATTTCAGGAGGCACAAAGTGGCTTATCCTCAGCCCTGTCGCGCTTAATGGTTGTAGTTGAAAAATATCCCGACCTAAAAGCCAACCAAAACTTTTTGCAGCTACAGGCTCAAATCGAAGGCAGCGAAAACCGTATTTCAGTGGAACGCCGTAAGTTTAACGATACGGCACGTTCCTACAACACTTACATAAAACAATTTCCGCGTGCCTTGTATTCAGGCTCATTCGGATTTGATAAAAAACCCTATTTCTCAGCCGAGTCCGGTGCGGAAAAAGCTCCTAAAGTAGAATTCTAATGAGAGCCGATCAGTTTTTCACCAACGACCAGCAGGCGCAAATTATTGCAGCCATAAAAGAGGCGGAACTGAACACTTCCGGCGAAATTCGTGTGCACGTAGAAAAAACATGCAAGGCAGACGTTTTGGATGAGGCCGCCTACATTTTTAAACAACTGAAAATGCATAAAACCGAACAGCGCAACGGTGTTCTGTTTTTTATTTCGGTGGATGATCACCAGTTTGCCATTTTAGGCGATGCCGGAATTAATGCAAAAGTACCGGCTACTTTTTGGGACAATGTTCGCGATGAGGTAATCGCACATTTTAAAAAACAGGCATTTGCCGAAGGGTTGGCCAAAGGAATTTTAATGGCAGGCGAAAAACTTAAAACCTATTTCCCCTACCAAACTGATGACGTAAACGAACTTGATGATGAAATATCTTTTGGAAAATAACATCCGGCCACACCTTTATCACCTTGCAGTAGTGTTACTCTGCCTGTTTTCGGGTGGAACAATGGCACAGGACATCCTGCCAAAACCTGCACAGGAAAAAACAGTTTACGACTTTGGCAACATGCTGTCAGCAAGGGAAGCTGCGTATTTTGAACAGGAATTAACTTCCTTTGCGCGCGAAACATCCACCCAAATTGTGCTGGTTACGGTAGAGTCGTTAAACGGTTACGACAAAGCAGATTATGCGCAACGCCTTGCCGAAGATTGGGGAATCGGTCAAAAGGGAAAGGATAATGGCATTTTAATTTTATTACAACCCAAAACAGCCTCGCAACGGGGGGAGGCATACATTGCAGTAGGCTACGGCCTGGAAAGCGTAGTACCCGATGCCATAGCCTATGACATTGTGAACAACGAAATGATTCCGGCCTTTAAACAAGGGCAAATGGCACAAGGCATTAACAACGCCATTAGCGTATTAATGGATATTACACGAGGGGAATATACCGCAAACGATTATGCAAAAAAACACCAGCGAAAAGGCGGTGCTGCAGGGGGTATTATCGTAATCTTCATTTTCATCTTTTTTATTCGGATGTTTTTGAGCCGATCGCACCGCCACCATACCATGGGTGGCAGTTCAGCCCTGCCCTGGTTTTTAATGGGCACCATGATGGGCGGCAGTTCCCGCTCAGGTAGTTTTGGAAATTTTTCCGGAGGCTCAGGAGGATTTGGAGGCTTTGGCGGTGGAGGCTTTGGCGGCGGTGGTGCCGGGGGAAGCTGGTAACAAAGAAAGTAGGATATAACAATGGAGGAGAGCTTGTAGGTAAGCTCTCTTTTTTTTACCCTTTTTACTCAATTATTTTTACTGATTCTTTATTGTTTGTCTTTTTGAATTTAATTAAAGCACATCTACATCAAAATAGATATTGTTTTTAATTTTGCCATTACAAATTGTTTTTCGATTTAAGAAATTACACTCAATAAGACAAAAGATGATAGTTTGCCCAAAAACAAACGGAAAGTGTTACGGAGATGAGGAGATTGATTTGCTTTTTGAGGTAAGTACCCGGCTCATGAAGAGCAAAGAAGTTACTGAGGAACTCCCCCCTGCACTACAGGTTGTGGCCAAAGGATTGCGCCTCGAAAGCCTTTTCCTCTCCATCCTGAACAGAGATTCGTCCGAAATTTACATTGAAACTGCGTATGGCCTGAGCGACACGCAAAAATCGCGGGGGAAATACAAAATCGGCGAAGGAATCATTGGCCGGGTAGTTGAAAGCGGCCGGTCGGTAATGGTACCCGAAGTATCCAAATCGCGCCTGTTTTTAAACAAAACCCGGCAGCAGCTTATTGTGGATGGAAAAGAACTCACCTTCATTTGTGTACCCCTGCTCATAGACAATAAAGTAGCCGGAACCTTAAGCGGAACCCGGTTATACAACCCCAAAATTTCACCCAACGAAGACCTCAGGTTACTGGGCATTTTAGGCACATTAATGGCCGAATCTGTTCGGGGAAGGCAGGACCGCATGGAAGAACTCATCCGCTTAAAACAGGAAAACCAGTCGCTGCACCAAAAACTGGACAACAATTTCAAGCCCGACAACATCATTGGCAACTCGGGCAAAATGAAAGATGTTTACAGCCTGATTGATATGGTTTCCAAAACCTCCACCACCGTGCTTATACGGGGCGAAAGCGGGTGTGGTAAGGAACTTATTGCAGATGCCATACATACCGCCAGCCCACGCAAAAACAAGCCTTTTATAAAGGTAAACTGTTCGGCCCTGCCTGACAGCCTCATTGAAAGTGAACTTTTCGGGCACGAAAAAGGTGCTTTTACAGGCGCTTCTGAAAGCAAAAAAGGTCGGTTTGAACTGGCCCATACCGGTACCATATTTTTAGATGAAATTGGGGAACTGCCCCTGCCAACCCAGGTAAAACTGCTGCGCTTTTTACAGGAACGTGAACTGGAACGACTGGGTGGAACAAAAACCATTAAAGTGGATGTACGCGTGATTTGCGCCACCAACCGTAATTTGGAGCAAGCCATAAACGATGGGGATTTTCGGGAAGATTTATTTTACCGCATTAATGTATTTCCGCTGTTTATCCCTACCCTGCGCGATCGAAGAAACGACATTCCCCTTTTGGTGGATCACTTTATCGAAAAGTTTAATCGCCGAAACGGCACTACCATAAAGCGCATTACCACCTCGGCCATTAACATGCTTATGGTGTACTCGTGGCCTGGAAACATTCGCGAATTGGAAAACCTGATTGAACGTGCCTGCATTCTTTCGCAAGACAATGTAATTCACAGTTTCCACCTGCCCCCTACCCTTCAAACGGCAGATTCATCGCAAACGGGCTCAAAAGGTGGTCTGGAATATGTAGTGGAAAAAATTGAACGCCAGCTGATTATTGAGGCCCTCGTAAGCCAGAAAGGAAACATTACCAAAGCGGCAAAAGAGCTGAAAATTACAGAGCGTATGCTGGGCACCCGCATACAGAAGTATAAAATTGAAGTTTGGAGATACAAACTTTAACCATTACTTTGTTGGAAAAATCGTATGAAACTTGTTACCATAAACCTTGAAAATGAAACGCATTGCGAGGCTCTTTTACAGTTACTAAACCATTACATGCTCGATCCTATGGGAGGCGGAAAACCCATGGAACCTTCGCACCCTACCCTTCTCATACCCGGCCTTAAAAAGCAATGCAATTACCAGGGATTTTTAGTGAGTAAAAACGGTGCCTTTGTTGGCCTTGCCAATTGTTTTATTGGCTACTCCACCTTTAAGGCAAAACAATTGATAAACATTCACGATTTTATTGTACACCCCAATTACCGGCAAATGGGCGTAGGCGAATTTTTATTAAACGGCATAGCGGCCTTCGCCCAAAACAATAACATGTGCCGTGTTAGTCTCGAAGTTCGCGAAGACAATCCAAAGGCCATGAATTTATATACCAAACTGGGCTTCGCTCCCTGCACCCCAAACATGTTTTTCTGGGAAAAACCGGTATAACACCTGAAAATCAGGCAGATTAAAAGAGGCAAACACATCCGAAACGTTGCCTGCACACCGTTTGTATTCTTTTATTTTCATTGTGGAATTATTAAGTAAAATTGCTTAACTTAAAGTACTTTTTGTCGGGCTAACTTAATTTTCCACAACATGAATTACACTGACTTAGAAAAACTCATTTCTCAAACTTACCCCATTAACAGGGCATTATTTGAACAATATGATGTAAAAAGAGGCTTACGCAACAAGGACGGAAGCGGTGTACTGGCCGGACTAACCCGCGTGAGTTCGGTTACCGGATTTACCACAAGCAGCACCGGGGTAACTCCCGTGCAGGGAAACCTGAAATACCGCGGCATCGATATTCACCAAATTGTTGGAGCACTGGTTAACGAAAGTCGTCAGGGCTTCGAAGAAGTCACGTTTCTGTTATTGTTTGGAAAATTGCCCTCTGCCAGCGAACTGGAATCCTTTAAAAACCTGTTGGATTCGTATATTGACCTACCGGATGGATTCGAAGAAATTATCATCCGACGCTCCACCAGCAAAAATGTGATGAACAAAATCCAACGAAGCCTGCTGGCCTTGTACTCCTACGATCCCGATCCGGATAACACTTCAGTTTCCAACACCATACGGCAAACCATTGAGCTGGTGGCGCGCTTTTCGTCGTTGCTCGCTTACTGCTACCAGGCCGTTGCACATTACACC
>JAUIMD010000118.1 GCA_030433225.1 Bacteroidia bacterium | reverse complement strand
TGGTTGATGTCACAGTTTAAACCGATAAAGCCAATGGCTCCACCGTAATAACCCCGCGCCTGGTTTTCGTATTTGTCAATCAGTTGCATGGCCTTGTATTTTGGGGCACCGGATAAGGTTCCTGCCGGAAAGGTATTGCCCAACACCTCCACCGGATTGGTGCCTGCTGTGAGCTGACCGGTTACCTCAGAAACCAGGTGCAATACATGTGAGTAGTACTGCACTTCGCGGAAGGTTTTCACTTTTACCTTGTCCGAGTTTCTGCTGAGGTCGTTCCGTGCCAGGTCCACCAGCATTACGTGCTCGGCGTTTTCTTTGGGGTCGGCAGCTAGTTTTATGGCGAGTTTTTTATCCTCTTCGTCGTTGCCAGTGCGTTTAAACGTACCGGCTATGGGGTTAATAGTAGCCAGGCCATTGTCTACAATTACCTCGGCTTCAGGGGATGAACCGAAAATGCGAAATCCACCAAAATCAAAATAAAACAGGTAGGGGGAAGGATTTATATTGCGCAAGGCACGGTACACATTAAACTCATCTCCTTTAAAGGTTTGCTTAAACTGACGCGATAGTACAATTTGAAATACATCACCCAGGTAGCAGTGTTCCTTCCCTTTGCTCACCATGGCTTTGTACGCCTCGTCGGTTAAATTGGATACTTCTTCGCCGGAAGGATAGAATTTATAGAGCCCCATTTTTTTATCCTGCAAAATGGTTTTAAACGCTTCTACTTTGGTCGAGTCCCCTTCCACCATATTTTCGGTGAGGTAAATGCGGTTGTTAAAGTGGTCGAAAGTAATGATGTTCCGGTACAAAAAATACTTTATCTCCGGTATGTCATACCCGTTAGGCGTTGGCGATGTGAACGTAATGTTCTCAAAATGCTGCACGGCATCGTATGCACTGTAGCCAAAAAGGCCGGTATTGCCCAGGTTTGTGCCTTGGTGGGTTACCGTAAAGCTTTCTGAAAAATCACGCAGGGCATCCACCACTTTTACCCCTGTGCCGGTAGCTTGCACATGCACTTCTTTTTGTGTGTTTTGAATTTTTATCAGGCCTTTGCTTACTTCAAAGCCAGCAATAGGGTCAAAACAAATGAAACTTCTGCTGTTGGTATTTCCATGGTAATCGGAACTTTCAAGCATGCAGGTATTCGGAAACCTGTCCCGCAGTTTCAGGTAAATGCTTACCGGGGTCTCCGTATCGGTAATTCCTGCCGGAAGCGCCTGTGTGGCCGATGTTAGTTGCGTAGTTGACATATGCTGTATTTCTTAATCTTTTGCATGGAACGAATAAAATAAAAAAGGCTTGTCGGGAGTCCGACAAGCCTGAAATATTTTATGAATTCACATATATAATGGCTGCTCACCTCCCGTTGAAGATAAACTGTTGCCACCACCATATATTGTTACAATTGCTTTTCATTTTAAGTGTCAGCAAAAATAGAAATAAATTTTATTTAATGATAAAAATCACTTCCAATTTTATGTCGCGCTCGTGTATGAGGGGCAGGTATTGGCTCATTTTTTTTCAAATATCATTGATTTTATTACTTTTAACCCAAATATTTAAACTTAAGTTTACATTGGTTTAAAGAATTGCCCTGTAAGCCTCAGGAGAAATTACGATTTACTACTTATGAAAAAAGCCACATACGGTTTCCGGTTTGTACTGATTTTGGCTGTGCTGCTGGCCATGCCGCAGCTTTATAGCCAGGAGAAGCTTGTAGGTATGCAGAGCGAAGTGCCGGCGGAAACCAACAAACAATTGGTAACCCATTGGTTTAGCTATGGGTTTGGCATTAGCAACGGCGGAATGATTGGAGTTCCGGTTCGTGCATATAGCCCATCACGTAAAACTGCCATTGAACTGGGTACCTATTTACAGCCCGATTACAGCGATCGGTACGACATGGAAAATTTTTCGGTAATGGTGATGGGAGGCCCCATATTTTTTGGAGCGCAAAAGTTTCACAAAGCCAAACGAAATGCCAAGGGTAAGCTTGTTTCCAGCGATCGCATCAGTCAAAGTGGCTTAGGGGTTAAGGTTGGCATGAGCACTCATTTGGCCACGGAATACCTTGCTGCTTTATGCTGGTCGTATGAGTTTTTTCTGCAACACAATCCAAACAACTCCTTTAATCTTGAATTGGGGCTTGGAGGGATTCACCAAAACGAGGAAAGCCCCAATCATTTTACAACTGAGGCATTGCGCGCCACGCTTTTTTTTAAACTAACGTTCAGTATTTACGGGGCACAATCGTTTATTGTGGATAAACCGGCCTACATTTTAATTTACTGATTTATCCGGGGCATTGCTTTTTGCATCGGGTTTCCCAAATAAAAAGTTTATCCCGAATCGTACACTTGTATATTGGGCTTTGTCGGCTTTTATCAACTGGTACACATTGTTGGTACCCAAAATAAATTGCGCAAATCCGGCCCTCACGGCCAGTCCCATTCCAAAATTATTGTACGACCCATTGCTTACGGCATAGCTGCCTGTTAAACTAAGTATGTTGTTAAAATTGGCATTGGCCGTTAGCATAAACATGTTGGTAACATTGTGCGTTGGGTGGAAGCTGATACGGTTTACCACCCCAATGTTTACTACTTTATTGAGTTCCACGGAGCCTCCCAGGTAGAGGCGGGTGGTTAACGGGGTGCGAAAAACGGTTTCGTTCTGGTTAAACTCAAAGGCATTTCCCAACGAATCCAACAGGTTAATCAGCTCATCGTTCACATTGGGTTCCTGGTTTAGGCCATTAGAAACGTCCACACCTTCCCAGGTAAAATTGCCTTCCAGGTTGTACCCGGTGGCATTTTTTTTCCACTTTATGCCTCCCCAATCGGTCACTGAGGCTGCTACTTTAATTTTGGGGTTCACCTGGTAGGTAGCTCCCAGGTTTACGGCAAACCCGGGACTGGAATGATCGGTTAAATAGGACCCGGCACTTACATCGTCGGCTATATTCAGTGTGTTAAGGGTTTGGTCAGAGTTTTCAAACGGGCCGCCAAAATACAAACCACCTCGTCCTGACAGGTCGATGAATTCTCCATCGGGTTGGGTATAAATTCCTAGGCGCAGGTCATCGGCTTTTATCGATGATTTTCCAAACAGTAGTTTAACCGTAGCCCCAACAGTGAGGCGCTTGTTCAATAAGTCACGCGAATAGCCCAGGGCATATTCACCAAAATGCAGCAATTGCATGTCGAGCCGCATTTCGGTAGTTTGGCCAGCAAAAGGAGCATTGCCATACTTCAAAATTTTCAATAAATCGTCTGTAAAATAGAAGGAAAGCGGTTCCCTTTCTGCCATGGAAAAATGGAAGTGATTGTTCCCTGCGTTATAGCCAAAAAACAACAGTGGAACCGAGAAGGATTGGATAATCTCTCCATCGCCATCCACCGCATCGGCCAGTTTTTCAATGTTCAGGATGGTTTTGTTTTCTTCATTCACCGACAGTAAATCGCTTAGCGAGGCTTCGGAATTCAGGCTTCCATAAAACCCATTAAGCGCGGCCACACCTACCACAACTTTTCGCTGGGCATTATGCAATGCAGGGTTTAACTGAACCGCCTGCGGAACGTTGGGCATAAAATAGAATACATTGGCCTCCTGCGCTGCCAGCAAAAAGGGCAAAACCACCAGCCATATAAGCAAAATTCTTTTACTCATCGTTCAGCCCTCCCGCAATATCAAATTGTGCGTTTAAAATAAATTTCAAATCCAGGTAATCGTTCAGGTACAGTTTTATTTCTTCCATTCCTTCATCTGGGGTTATAAACGTGCCGGTTACCAACAATTGGTTTGCCCCTTTCAGCGTTTCTGAAAACTCTTTGGAGAGGTCAATTTCTACCACATCAACCGTGCTCTCCGCCGCTCTTCCTTCAGCATTGGTTTGGGCTGCTTTTACTGTAAACGGCTCCAGCGTATTCATCACCTGGTTACTGATGGAATCCATAAAAACGGTTTGCATGGAAAAGGACAAAGGGATGTGGTTGGCGTATTTCATGCGAAGGGTGCCGGTTTCCAGCCCCGATATTTTGATGGAATCGAGGTTGAACGTTTTGCTAAAGTGGATGCCCGTGGTGCTAAACTGCATGGGCACCTCTACCTCATACCCCAGTTTCAGGTACGATTCCGGATAAATTCTATTGGGTTCACCTGTATTTGTTGCGTCCGGATTGAGGGTTATAAAGGCGCTATACTCCACCGCCAGGTCGGGAGGGAGTGCAATAAACTCCAGTATATTGGAATTGTCTTTATGGATGCTTACCGTGCTGGTTTTTGCCTCCGTTTCAAACCGCGAAGGGTAGGGTACTGAAAATGCCGGAGGATTAAGGGCTACCTTTTGGGATGCCTGATTAATGCCGGTAAAATTCACATTAAAACGGTTGTTAATGCCAATGGAGTTTTCCATTAAAAAATGAATAATGGGGTTGGCAAAGCGGAGTTCTCCGTCAAACTGCTGCCAGAAATCGGTAGGAAACTCAGCTACCCCTTTGTTCAGTTCTACGGTTTGTGTGTTTGTATGGCCTTCGATATAGAGAGGGTCAAACTTTCTTAGGTGGAGTTGTACCGCAAATGCATCGGTATTTTTTATGGTTGCCGGTTGGGTTGCCCGGTTCAGGTTTAGGGTATACACTACTTCTACCGTGTTAAAGGAGGAGGGTTGCTCCCCCTGAAAACTAAGCAGAGCATTGTTGAGGTTGAAGCGGTGTATAGTGTTGTTACCTTGGGTATTAAAGGGTATTTCTACCGTTTTTGAAGTCCCGTTTTGAGTAAATCCGGGGAAGGAAAGTACAGCCGTACCGGTTAGGGGGAGCGAGGTTTGCAGGCTTACCTCAAAACTTGCCTCCTTTGTACGCACTTCGGTGAGCTGGTATCCCTCGTTTACCTCAAAGGTTAGCAGCTCGCGGTTGGTAATTTCAAACGCCGGGGTAATGCCCCTGCCTTCTTTTAGGCGAATGTTGCGTATGTTGATAGCAATGTCGAGGGTGGCATCCAATGCTATGGTTACGGGTTGTTCTGAGCCAAACACTTTGGCATTTGAGGTGCGCCCTTTCAGTTCGGATGATATACGTTTGTTGGTAATGGGGATGGTAACCACACGGGTTTCTCCGGGCATAACCTCCTCCACGCGGGTTTCTACAATCTGCTCGTTGGATTGTTCATCCACCACTTCGCCCGTAAACGACAGTTTTACCGGGTAGTTATTCGTAATTACCATTTCTACATTGGCAGAGGAGATGATGGCATATTCCACTTCTTCAAAGGCAACATCGTCTAACGAAAATTCGGTTTGGATGTCGCCATTGTACTCTTCCATCACAAACTGGGTTCCATCCAGACTTTGTACGTAGGCCGAATCCATTTCGTATTCCTCCATCAGCAATTGTTGCAATGCATGATGCGTTTCAAATTCGTAATCGGGCAAAGGAAAGTCACCAAGTGTAAATTCTTGCTGGGCTATTTCAAAGTTCTCAGGGAAATCCATTAAATCCCTGGCGCGTATGTAATATACCGAATCCTGGCGGTAAAAAATCCGCATTAAACTGTCTTCATCAAAGGTCAGGTAAAGGGAATCGTCGTAAATGAGACTGATCATGTCCTCCATCACAAAGCGTCCATGCGCTAAAGGCACCAATACTTCGGGGGCCCATGCTACTTCCAGGTTGCGCAGGTCATAGTCTGACAGGCAGGCCGTCCATGCGAGAACTGATAGGGTTGCGAGCAGGCAATATTTATACAGGGCGTTTAACCGTTTCAACATCTGTAAACATTTAGGTAAAACCAGGGGGGAAGCAGGTGCACTTCCGTACAAAAGTTTCTTTTTCCCAATAAAGTGGCAAAATAGGGCAAATCTTGCATTTAACCACAAATGCCTTTTTATTTAACATTACATTAATGTTAGGTGGCATTCATTTTTACCCCATGCCTGAGTTTTTTAAATTATTCATTCCTCGGTAATTAATGGGCTCATTTTTATGGAGGAATTTTTATTTTTGTTCGTGTCGGATGCTTCCGAAGGCGTTCCGGAAAGTACCGCTTTCCATCCCTGTATTGAAAACGATGAAACAACATGTACTGTATAATGCTCCCGCTTTTCAATGGGGCAGGATGAATGGATTATGAACGTTTCTTAAATACCCCGGAAAAATAAAAAATACATGAAGAAGTTACTCTTTGTTTGCATGGGCAATATTTGCCGCTCGCCAAGTGCCGAAGCTGTGTTTAATGCAAAAATTGCTGAAAAAGGATTGACGCATAAATACATGTGCGACTCGGCCGGAACCATTGGTTTTCATGCCGGGGAGCCCGCCGATGCCCGTATGAAACGGCATGCAGCCCGGCGAGGCTACACCCTTACCAGCATTTCCCGCAAAGTAGATGTTCGAAACGATTTTGAAGAGTTTGACCTGATTATTGGCATGGACGAAGAAAACATGCTGAACCTCACCAGTATGGCCTGGACGGATGCCACAGAGGCCAAGCTGCATAAAATGACGGATTTTTGCACTCGG
>JAUIMD010000117.1 GCA_030433225.1 Bacteroidia bacterium | reverse complement strand
CCACCACAACCTGTTGGCCCACCATAACTCACGTATGCCGCGCATTAACGGCTCCAACGAAAACGATATGGAAGCCCTGGTGGACTACCGCAACAACGTAAATTACAACTGGGGAAGCTCCGGTGCCTTTTATGGTGGAGAATGGGAAGCGACCAACGGAAAAGGATTTGCCAAAACCAACGTGGTGAACAACTACTTCGTACCCGGCCCTGCTACTACGTTTACTAAATATTTTGCCCGTCCTTCTCTTAACCGCGACGGACGTGAGCTGGATGGCTATGCCGACTGGTTTTTTAACGGCAACGTAATGGTGGGAGAAGATGCCAAAACCAACGACAACTGGCTTGGAGTGGATGGTTCCGGCGTAGGGGGTACCAATAACATTTACTCAGAAATTGAAGCCGTACAATCAGACGGTGAATTAGAGGATTATGACAGTTATACCGAAGCAGCTACCGATGCGTACACCACCGTTTTAGACGAGGCTGGTGCTACACTTCCTAAACGCGATGTGGTTGATGCCCGGGTTATTGCAGAGGTGAAAGGTGAGCAAACCATTGAGCGGTATCCCTATGCAATTGACGGCATTAACACACCCGTTCGCGGTGTAAAATCGGGTATTATTGATACCCAGCATAACCTGGTACCTAACGATGCTCCCGAAGGAACCACCGCATGGGATGTATATACAACTTCTACCGATGCTTATGTGGATACCGATCACGATGGCATTTCGGATGAATGGGAACTGGCACATGGTTTGGATCCGAATGACATTACGGATGGCAGACTCATTCACGGGAACGGATACAGCTACCTGGAAAATTTCATTAACGGAGTGGATGTATCGGTTTCTACCCCTAAAGTGGAGGAAACAGATGCGTTCCGGGTATATCCAAATCCGGGCAACGGGTTTTTCCGTTTATCCGGTAAAGCACCTATTGTACGGGTAGAGGTATACGATTTAATGGGTAAAATTGTACAATCTTTAGCAGGAACGGAAGCCATTGAGTTTTTCTATTTAAACAATGTGGAAGCGGGTGTTTACCTGATTCAGGCCACCGATAGTAATAACAAAACTTTTGTAGAAAGATTCATCAAACAATAACATGCAAAGCATTCATAAGATAAACATAAAGGCGTGTGCCTTACTGGCCTTGTGGGGGATGATATTTGGGAATGCGGTACATGCGCAGGTGTTTGATATGGTGGTAGCTGCAGATGGTTCGGGAGATTACACTTCCATCCAGGCAGCTATTGATGCCGTACCCGCAAACCAGGCCCAACGAACCCTCATTTTTGTAAAAGGGGGGATGTATCGGGAAAAGGTAACCACTACATCCAGCGTAAAAAATGTTAGCATTATTGGGGAAGATGCCGAGAAGGTAACCCTTAGCTGGAACGATTATTCCCCCAGTACTTCTGCAGCCGATTCCTATACATTGTTGGCGGATATTGCAGGTTTGTATGTGGAAAATTTAACCATTGAAAATACTGCCTACAAAGAATTTTCAGGTGTGGGGCAGGCACTTGCGGTGCGTACCATTGGCGATAGCATGGCCTTTAAAAATTGCAAATACATGAGTTTTCAGGATACGTATTATGCGCATAAAAACCGCAACTACAATTTAAACTGCTACGTAGAAGGCGGGACGGATTTTATTTATGGCGATGCTACCAGCGTGTGGGACAGCTGTACGATAAAGTGCTTAAAAGGAGGTTCTTTTATTACCGCCCCCGCAGATGCTAAAATTGTTACCCCCATTGGCGACGGATTTTTGCATGGCTTGTTGTTTCGTTATTGCACGGTAACTGCCGAAATCGGAGTACCCGACAACCAATACTACCTGGGGCGTCCTTGGAACGAGAAATCATCATCGGTGTACATTGAATGTACATTGGGACCACACATCAGGCCTGCGGGGTGGTCAACCTGGGAAGGAAACAACCATGAATCATCTGTATTTGCAGAGTATAAAAGCATGACTCCCCAAGGAGAATTGGTAGACGTCTCCAAGCGTGTTGACTGGAGTTACCAGTTGGATTCTGCAACGGTGGCCAAGCGCTACAACCTCGGCTTTTTCCTGCGCCGTTTCCGTTTCCCAAATCACGATACCTGGGACCCTACCCGTGTAACAACCGCCTTGTCGCAGCCCACCGGGTTTAAACGCAATGGAAGTGTTTTAGTGTGGCAAAAAGTGGAAAATGCCATCGGTTACGTCGTGTTGCAGGACGGTGCTGTGATTGGATTTTCCGAAACCGAAAGTTTCGATTTGCAGGACGCTCTAAATGAAGCATCGGAATATACCGCTAAATCGGTCAGTTTTAGCGGAGCCTTAAGCGGTCCTGCTACCGATACGCCTGTATCCTCTGCAAAAGTTTATCCTGCAAAACTGCACATGACCCAAAGCCGGAATCAGCTGCATTTCTCAGAAAGGGCAGATTACCGGGTGTACGACCTCAAAGGACAATTGGTACTTACCGGAACGAATACAACCATTTCCACCCAAAGCTTAAAAGGGGGAGTGTACGTGGTAAAAGCCATTTCGGCTAAAGGTACCATCACACAAAAAATAAAATTATACTAAAAAAATATTGAGATGAAACGATTAAGAGTATACGTTGCCATTGCCATTGCAGCATTCGCAGTGGGGGCTTTTGCACAATACCCCAACATGAGCAAAGTACAGCCCAAGGTGGATTCATTAAATCATGTGTGGGACAGTTTGGAAAACATTGCATGGCAGAAAGCCTGGCCCATTATTTACCAGGACATGCAAAACGATAAAGCCTATAACCATTGGGCACGCAGGGCAGATGACCTGCCGCAAGCGGATATTCCGGCCTTTCCCGGAGCCGAAGGTGGGGGAATGTTTACCGCCGGCGGACGAGGGGGAAAAGTGTTTGTGGTAAGCAGCCTGGCCGATAGCGGCCCCGGTACCCTGCGCGAAGCCTGTGAGGCTGCCGGAGCAAGAATTGTGGTATTTAATGTGGCCGGAATTATAAAAATTGAGCGCCCCATTAACATCAATGCTCCCTACATTACCATTGCCGGACAAACCGCACCGGGCAACGGGGTATGCCTGGCCGGTGAAACTTTTGCCATTAATACGCACGATGTAATTATCCGCCACATGCGTTTTCGCAGGGGAGATACCTGGGTAGGCCGGCGAGACGATGCCATTGGTGGAAACCCGGTTGGCAACATCATGATTGATCACGTATCGGCTTCGTGGGGACTGGATGAAAACATGACCTTATACCGTCATATGTTTACCGATGGGCCCAATAATCCCAAAGCTCCCCGCCATAAATATTCTACGGTGAACATGACCATTCAAAATTCCATTTTTTCGGAAGGTCTGGACACGTACAACCACGCTTTTGGTTCCACCCTTGGAGGGCAAAATGTAACCATAGCCCGTAACCTGTGGGCCAACAACACGGGGCGTAATCCTTCGGTAGGCATGAACGGAACCTTTAATTTTGTAAACAACATTGTGTACAACTGGTACCACCGTACCCTGGATGGAGGCGATTATGCCACACGGTACAACCTGGTAAATAACTACTATAAACCCGGCCCCGTTACTCCTAAACATACCCCTGTAGGACACCTCTTTGTAAAACCCGAATCGCGCTACGTAATTGATGGAACTAAAATTTACGGCAAAGTTTGGGTGGAAGGAAACATTATGGAAGGGTACCCCGAAATTACCGGTGATAACTGGAAAGGGATACAAATTGAAAACATGGACGGTGCAGGAGAGTATCTCCCTCAAATACGCACTTCAAAACGGTTTGAGCTGCCGTGGATGAAACTGATGGAAACTGAAGAAGCCTATGAATACGTGTTAACCAATGTTGGGGCAACGCTTCCGCAGCGCGACCCGGTGGATACCCGCGTTGTAAAACAAGTACGCACCAATACGGTTGATTTAAACGATTACACCGTTATTGAAGATTTGTACCAATTTGAGCACCGTCGTCTTGGTCCTGATTCGTATAAGTTAGGAATCATTACCGACATTCGTCAGGTAGGCGGATATCCTGAATACAGCGGAAAACCGTATAAGGATTCGGATGGAGACGGGATGCCCGATGAGTGGGAAAAGAAATACAAAAAACTCGGCCTCGATCCTAAAGATCCGAGCGATGCCGTGAAAGACTGCAACGGGGATGGATACACCAATATTGAAAAATACATCAACGGAATAGATCCCACGAAAAAAGTGGATTGGAAGAACCTGGAAAACAATTACGATACATTGTCTGAAAAAGGAGGAGTACGATAACCATGAAAGTAACAAAAAACATAACCGCATTGCTTTTGCTGTTCCTGTGTACCGGCTTATTGTCCGGTATGCAGGCACAGGAAGCTTCGCAGGATGACGAATACACACGTGTGATTACCGGAAGAGCCAATAAAATTGTGGATGCTATGACATTTTACGACGCCGATAAAAAAATAGTGGTGCGCGATGCGATTGTGGAGCACTACCGTTTTCTTAACGATGCGGAAGAGGCCAGAAATGCCGATGTAGCAAAAATTAGGGAAACCTACGCCAAAAACAAAGAACTGAGAGATGCAAAGATTGACCTGCGAAAAGCAGAACAGGAAATCGAAATTCGCGATCAGCACTTTGCCTTTTATGCCAAATTAAGATCTGTAATTTCGGAAGAACAAATTGACCAGGTGAAGGACGGCCTTACGTATGGCGTGCTGGATGTGACCTATTTTAGTTTTCTGGATATGATTCCCTCGCTAAAGAAGGAAGAAAAAGAGCAAATTTACATTTGGCTGATGGAGGCCAGAGAACATGCCATTGATGGTGGATCATCGCGCGAAAAGCACGGCTGGTTTGGCAAATACAAGGGCAAAATTAACAATTACCTCTCGCAGCGTGGATACGACCTGCAAGAGGAAAGACGCCAGTGGGAAGAACGACTGGAGAAGGCAAAAGACGAAACAAAATAAGGTTAAAAACAGGAGGCAATGGGGCTTGAGAGAGTGAAATACCTGCTTACCATGGCAGGAGTGTGTGCGGCCATTTTTGCTACATCGGGCAAAAACATGGAGCTGCCCGCCCTACGCAACCAGGGCGGTACATTAACCTACCTGCCAGATAGCTTGGGCAATACCCTTCCCGATTATTCCTTTTGCGGATACCGCCTTTCGGAATTTTCCATCCCCGAAATTGAGGCCGAGGTGTACGTACCCCTAACCACAAATGATGCTACACAAGCCATTCAGGCGGCCATCAATTATGTTTCTAAACTTCCCGTGCAAAAAAACGGATTTCGCGGTGCCGTTCTTCTGGAGGAAGGTACCTATTCCGTGCAGGGCCGGTTAAAAATAACAGATTCAGGGGTGGTGTTACGCGGCAGCGGTAAAGGTACAATACTAAAAGCCATTGGGGTGAACCGGGAAACCCTCATTCGTGTGGTGGGATCCGGAAACGATGAAATGCTTGCTTCCACCGATGTGGTTCCCACGTATGTGCCGGTAGGTGCCACAACAGTAACGGTAAAGAATGCCGCTGCATTTAGTGTGGGAGACAAAATTAAAATCCATATGCCATCCACCCAAAAATGGATTAATTCCTTGGGCATGGTGGATTATGGAGGCGAAACCGGATGGCTGGGCTGGAAACCCGGGCAGCGGGATGTTATTTGGGAAAGGGAAATTACCGGCATACAAGGCAACACGCTTCTGATAAACATTCCACTTACCATGGCTTTGGACCCTCACTTTGGCACCGCCAGTGTAACAAAGTACACCTGGCCGGGCCGTATTGCCCATGTTGGGGTGGAAAATTTGGTGCTGGTTTCAGATTTCAATCCCGATAACCGGAAGGATGAAAGCCATTGCTGGTTTGCCATTACCATGGAACATGTAGAAAATGGCTGGGTGCGCCAGGTAGAATTCAAGCATTTTGCAGGGTCTGCCGTAGCACTTTACGAAACGGCCAGCCGGGTTACTGTGGAGGATTGTATATCCACCCAACCCATATCCGAAATTGCGGGACAACGACGCAATACCTTTTTTAACATGGGGCAGCAAAACCTGTTTTTGCGGTGCTATGCCGAAAACGGAAATCACGACTTTGCAACCGGATTCTGCGCCGCCGGTCCAAACGCATTTGTGCAATGTGAATCGTACAATGCACATAATTTTAGCGGAACCATTGATAGCTGGGCAACCGGCGTACTGTATGATATTGTAACGGCCGACGGACAGGCATTAAGTTTTGGCAACCGCGGACAAAACGGGCAGGGAGCCGGTTGGACAGCTGCCAATTCCATGTTCTGGAATTGCAGTGCCGGGCGCATCGAATGTTTTGCTCCGCCCGGAGCCCAAAACTATGCCTATGGAGCCTGGGCCCAGTTTGCCGGAAACGGGCTTTGGCATGATGAAAACAGCCACATTAGTCCCCGAAGTTTGTTTTTTGCACAACTGGCAGGGCGATTAAAAAAAGCACCGGCTGTTTACCAGCAGGAGTACCTTCCTTTTGGAGGCGAATC
>JAUIMD010000116.1 GCA_030433225.1 Bacteroidia bacterium | reverse complement strand
CACAGCGCAACCACTATTGAAGAGAAACTAATTAAAGAGCAGGTCATGCAACAAGTAGGCGATTTGATTCATGAGTTGCCCGAAGACCAGAAGGAAGTAGTGGTGATGCGGTTTTATTGGGGGCTAAGTTTCAAAGAAATTGCTGAACAAACCGATGTGAGTATTAATACTGCCCTTGGCAGAATGCGTTATGCCCTGATTAACCTGCGTAAAATTGTAGAAGACAAAAAAATAAATTTGTTGATTCGATGAATTCAATGCAATAAAAGTTTGTTCGTGTACGTTTTACCTGAAATTTTAAACATAAACGTACGCGTATGATCAACTTTTTTACCTACTATTTTACACATAACAATGATGCTTCCGCAAAACCCAAACGCCTGGACAACACTTTATATGAGCCCAGCGAAAAAAGTGTAAAAACCGTGCTTGACTTTGCCAGGGCCTATCATCCGGCAAAACTCAAATCGTGCGAAGAAAACGACATCCTATTAAATTAAGCTGCTTCAGAGCAGCTTTTTTATTTTCGAATGATTATTTTTGCGGCAACTGTTTAGAGCAAATCTAAATTATTGTCAAATCAAAGTTTTTTCCAACAAATGAAATACAATTTCGATCAGGTTTTCGACAGAAAAGACACCTCATCTTACAAGTATGGAAGGTGCAAATTATATTTCGGTACCGATGATTTACTTCCGCTTTGGGTCGCCGATATGGATTTTGCCTCTCCCGATTTTGTTATTGATGCGATGAAGAAAAGACTGGATCACCCGGTACTAGGATATACCCTGACAGATGAAGCATTTTATGCCTCTATTTTAAGTTGGATGCAAAACCGGCACCAATGGGCGGTTGAAAAAGAATGGATAAGACATTTGCCCGGCGTAGTTCCCGGCCTGGTATTTTCGATGTTGAGCCTTACCCGGCCTGGAGATAAAATTGTAGTACAACCCCCAATTTATCCTCCCTTTATATATACTGTGAAACAAAACGACCGGGAGTTATTATTTAACGAGTTGGTAGAGACAAACGGTACGTATGAAATGAATTTGGAGGAATTGGAGCAACTGGCAAAGGATGGTGCAAAAATGTTGTTGCTTTGCTCTCCTCACAACCCGGGAGGAATGGTTTGGTCGGCAGAAACATTGAAACGAGTTGCCGAAATAGCCGAAACTTATGGTATGATTGTGGTTTCTGATGAGATTCATGCTGATTTGGTACTTGAAGGAAAACACATCCCCTATGCAACGGTTAGTGAGGCGGCTAAAAACCACAGTGTCACATTAATGGCTCCATCCAAAACGTTTAATATAGCAGGCATGAGCATGTCAGTGGCCCTTATACCGAATGTAAAAATTCGTCAAAAATTTAACCGGCTGGTAGATCATTTACAAGCAGCAAGTGGCCATGTATTAGGGTTTGAAGCATTAAAAGCTGCCTATACCCATGGAGCCGACTGGTTAGATCAGATGCTGGAATATTTGCAGGGAAACATTCAATACGTAGTGGATTTCATTACGCAAAACACTCCGGAAATTAAACCCATGCGACCACAAGCTTCGTTTTTAATTTGGTTGGATTGTAAAGGTTTAGAAATGAGTGATAAAGAGTTGAAAGACTTTTTTGTAGAGCAGGCGAAGTTAGGATTAAATATGGGACCATCTTTTGGGCCTGGAGGCGAAGGTTTTATGCGAATAAATGTTGGAACTCCGCGCAGTGTGTTGGAAGAAGCCATGAAACGACTTCAACTCGCCCATGCTTCTTTAGTGAGAAAAACGGTATAATGAACAATAAAAGAATGGTTTACAGGTTGAAAACCTGGGGCCATTCGGTACGAATATAAATCTTAAAAGAATTAAAAATAACAGCAACCTTGGTCTAAATACAAACAATGTGTGGGTTATTGTGTTATTTTTGTAATCTGAAAATTCACTTATTATGGCAATTGATAGAAACAAATTTGTAGCCCTTTCTTATGAGTTAACTTCGGGCAGTTTTAGTGGGGAAGTAAAAGAGAGAGCAACGGAGGAATCTCCTCTTAGTTTTGTTTACGGTGCAGGTTTAATGTTACCAAAATTCGAAGAGCACATTCTTGGCTTGAAATCAGGCGAAAGCTATGAATTCTGCATCAAATCAGACGACGCTTATGGTCCTGTTTTTGAAGATCGGATTGTGGACCTTCCCAAAGATATTTTTAAAGTTGACGGCACAGTTGATGAGTCACTTTTAGTAGTAGGCAACATGGTACCAATGATGGATACCAGCGGTAACCGTTTACAGGGAATCGTTAAAAATGTGGCTGACGACGAGGTGACCATGGACTTTAACCACCCTATGGCAGGTGAAGACCTGTACTTTAAAGGGGCTGTTCTGGAAGTTCGTCAGGCAACAGATGAAGAATTGGCACAGGCTGCAGGAGTAAACTCCGGTGGATGTGGCAGTGGATGTGGTTGCGGAAGCGAAGCCAATAACAGCTGTGGATGCGGACCGGAAGAAACGGTGGGTGCATCAGCAGGGGGTAGTTGTGGAAGTGGCTGCGGATGTCACTAATCACGTACTAAAAAATACATTAGCCCCGGTGATTCAAAAAAATAATTTGAATCGTCGGGGTTTTTTACGCATATGTGCGATATTCGCACATCTTTTTATTCAATTCTTAAATTAATGGCAGGAAATACGTTCGGAAAAATATACCAGTTAACTTCTTTTGGAGAATCGCATGGCAAAGCCGTAGGAGGTGTAATTGATGGATGTCCACCCGGAACCCCGGTAGATGAAACATACATACAAGTTGAGTTGGACAGAAGACGACCGGGGCAATCCAAAATTACCACACAACGCCAGGAAGGAGACCAGGTAGAAATACTTTCCGGAGTGTTAGACGGGGTGGCCACAGGTACACCAATCGGTTTCATCATCCGAAACAAAGATCACCGGTCGAACGATTACGACAATATGAAGAAGGTATTCCGTCCCTCGCATGCCGACTTTACCTACGATCAAAAGTATGGAATACGGGACCACAGGGGAGGGGGACGTTCTTCAGCCCGTGAAACCATTGCCCGTGTAGTAGCCGGTGCTATCGCAAAAAAAGCACTTGAAAGCCATGGGGTATCCATCAAGGCCTATACTTCCCGGGTAGGAAATATTGAGGTGCAGAAATCATATAAGGAGCTGGACCTCAGTCGCATTGAAGAAAACATTATTCGCTGCCCGGACATGGATGTGGCACGGGAAATGATTGAATTGGTGGATGGCATCCGAAAAGCCGGTGATACCATTGGTGGGGTAATTACCTGCGTGGCGCAGGGAGTACCTGTTGGCCTTGGGGAGCCGGCCTTTGATAAACTGCATGCCCAACTGGGAAAAGCAATGCTGAGTATTAATGCCGTAAAAGGTTTTGAATATGGAAGCGGTTTTGAAGGTACACGCCTGCAGGGATCTGAACACAATGATAAATTTGTATCGGAGGGTGGCAAAATAATAACGGAAAAAAACCATTCGGGTGGTATACAAGGTGGCATAAGTAATGGGCAGGACATTTACCTGAATGTGGCCTTTAAACCGGTGGCTACCATTCTGCAAAAACAGGTTACCGTGAACAGCGAAGGCAACGAAACGGAATTGAAAGTGAAAGGGCGCCATGACCCTTGTGTTTTACCCCGTGCAGTGCCTATTGTTGAAAGTATGATGGCCATTACCTTGTTAGATATGTTACTGACCAACAAAATATATGGGTAATTCCTGTTATAAGAAATACAAAAAGCCCCCGGAAAATTTTTTCCGGGGGCTTTTTGTATTCGCCTTATTGATAAGGTCGTTATTATTTCTTAGTTTCTGCAATGTATTGTTCAAACGTAATTTCTCGCTCCACCACTTCTCCGTTTTGAACGGTAATTTTAGTCATGTTCTCATTGTGATGGTTTCGAACGTAATAGTCCCCATCTTTTGTGGTGGCACACGAAGTAAGTAGCGCCAATCCGCCGGTTAAAAGGCAAACATACATCCACTTAATTACACTTTTGGGCTTACGGGCAAACATTTTATTTAGTATTAGGTCTGTTATCTTACCAAATTAAAACCAAAAAGGTTAATTGGTAATCCAAATGTCAGTGTGCAATTTAGAGCATAATTTCGCGTACACCTCCTCGCGCTTTAATATTTAATTAAAACTTCACATTAAACCTGAATTCCTTCATTATTTTTTATCATTTCAACATTTTATTGAAATAACCCGGTTGATTGAATATCTTTACTTCGAACAAATACCTTAGGCAATGGCTTTTTTTAATTCAATAATTTCATGGTTCAATATTAAGCGGTTAAGTCAGCTCGAAGAAATGCAGATAAACCCCGAAACGGTGCAGGAATCGGAACTTTTTAAATTAATTAAGCGAGCCGAAGATACCGTATGGGGTAGGCGATTTCGGTTTCATTCCATCCGAACTATTCAGGAGTTTCAACAGCGTGTACCGGTATCCACCTACGATGACCTTAAAGTTTACATTGAACGAATGATTAAAGGGGAACCGGATGTTTTGTGGCGGGGCGAAGTACGGTGGTTCGCCAAATCATCAGGTACAACCAGCGATAAAAGTAAATTTATACCGGTAAGTACCGAAGCCATTGAAGATTGCCATTTGAGGGCCGCTAAGGATGTGTTTACGATTTATACTACCAATGTACCCGAGTCACAGATTTACTCCGGCAAAACCCTTACCCTGGGAGGAAGCAGCGAAGTTAGCAAGCTTAATGGCAAATCGCAGGTGGGAGATTTGTCGGCAATTTATATTCAAAATGTCCCTTTTTTAGCGGATTTTAAGCGTACCCCTGAAGCCTCTATTGCCCTTATCAGCGAGTTTGAAGACAAAATAAACCGCATTACAGAAACTTCGGTGCATGAAAATGTTACCAGCATTGTTGGGGTTCCATCCTGGAACCTGGTACTGCTGAAACATATTTTGAAAGAAACCGGGAAAAACAACTTGCTGGAAATTTGGCCAAACCTGGAGTTGTTTGTGCATGGAGGTGTAAGTTTTGGACCCTACAAAGAGCAATACGAAAAAATAATACCCAAAGAAAGCATGAATTACATGGAGACTTATAACGCTTCGGAAGGCTTTTTTGCCATTCAGAATGTGTTGAAGGAACCCGGTATGCTTTTAATGATGGACTACGGTATTTTTTACGAATTTATTCCGATGGATGAGCTGGAAAAAGAACACCCCAAAGCGTTAACCATTGGAGAGGTCGAAACGGGTGTAAATTATGCACTGGCCATTTCCACCAACTCGGGCTTATGGCGCTATTTAATTGGCGATACAGTTAAATTCATATCTACCTACCCGCATAAAATCATTATTTCAGGGCGCACCAAACATTACATTAATGTTTTTGGCGAAGAGTTAATGATCGATAATGCCGAAAAAGCCCTGAAAGCAACTTGTGCCAAAACCAATGCCCTGGTTTCAGAATATACCGCAGCGCCGGTATACATGGGCGATAACTCAAAAGGCCGGCACCAGTGGCTGGTGGAATTTGAACAACTCCCCGAAGACCCGGAGGATTTTGCAGAAATTCTGGATAAGGAATTACAGCAGTTAAACTCCGACTACGAAGCCAAACGACATAAAAACTTAACCCTAAACCGCCTGGAGCTGATTGTAGCCCGAAAAAGTTTATTTATGGATTGGCTCAAACTACGGGGCAAACTGGGAGGACAAAATAAAGTGCCCCGGCTTTCCAATTCACGCGAGTACATTGAGCCCTTGCTGGAACTAAACCAAAAATAAGAGCTACCCACCAGGGCTACATACTAAAGGCCACAAGTTACCACTATTTAGGAACGAACAGCTGCGGTAAATAAACGGCATTCTGTGTTTAAATTTGTATTTTTGGATGCTTTACAGGATAAAACATAAACTATGCATATAGCTGTGGCCGGCAATATTGGAGCCGGCAAAACAACCCTAACCCGGCAATTATCGCGACATTATGGCTGGTTACCAAATTACGAAGATGTGGACGATAACCCTTATCTGGACGACTTTTATGAAGATATGAAACGGTGGTCGTTTAACCTTCAAATCTATTTTCTGAAATCGCGGTTGAGTCAGATTTTAAAAATACGGGAATCTGGTGAGGATGTAATTCAGGACCGTACCATTTTTGAGGATGCCTATATTTTTGCACCCAACCTGTTTGAAATGGGATTGATGACACGCCGCGACTTTAACAATTACACCGAACTGTTTGATATGATGGTGAAACTGGTGGATCCCCCGGATTTATTAATTTACCTCAGGGCCAGTGTGCCAAAACTCGTTGAGCAAATTCAAAAGCGGGGACGTGAGTTTGAAAAATCAATTCGGTTGGATTACCTGAAAGCCTTAAATGAACGTTACGAAGCGTTTATAGCAGGGTATACCCATGGTAAAATTCTGGTAATTGACGTGGACCACAACAACTTTGCAGAAAACGCCAAAGACCTGCGTACCGTAATCGATAAAATTGACGCCAACCTCCA
>JAUIMD010000115.1 GCA_030433225.1 Bacteroidia bacterium | reverse complement strand
GAGAAATCCCGTTGAAATATATTGCCTCCTATATTGGCATTACCCCGCAAGCACTAAGCAGAATACGAAAGCGCATTACGACCTAAAAATTTCACTGGCACCGAAGTAAGGTAATTTCTGAACCCAGGTTCATTGCTTACGCTGCATGTACTTCCGATCTTTGTACAAAAAAAATATGAAGCCACTCATTGTTTTAGTTGCCGTTTTTGTGATTGCCTTATTTACGGGTAAAATTTTTCAGGGAAGTTACCATTACCCTTTGGCCGGGAGAATCGCCATGTCGGCCATGCTGGTTTTTACGGGCATTGCCCACTTTGCCTTTACCAAGGGAATGGCCATGATGCTGCCTCCATTTATACCGAATAAAACAGCGGTTGTATACTTAACCGGACTCATTGAATTTGCTGCGGCACTAGGGCTGCTGATTCCTTCGATGCGGGGAATTACCGGCTGGCTCCTTCTTGCGTTTTTTGCGTGCGTGTTTCCTTCAAATATTTATGCAGCCGTTCATCACATCAATTACCAAACCGGTGCAATGGATGGGAAAGGGGTAATGTATTTATGGTTTCGAATTCCGTTACAAGTATTGTTTATGGTGTGGGTTTACCTTGCTGCCATCCGGGGGTGAGGCATTGTGAAATCATGCACTTATTTTAATGCTAATGCAACACGGCGCCAAAGCTCCCACCGGCAATCGACCTTTGGTAATTCGAATACTTAAAAATGTGCCTTACCTCCTTGTATTCTTCGCACTTAACCTTATATTTACCTACGCAACACGTTGTGCCCATTTCATTCATTATTTTTTGTATTAAAAGGCATGCGATATGTATTTCGTTTTTAACAAACAACTTCCTTTAGGTAAGGGTGTTTGACGCAAAGCGGGGTATATGGATGATGTAAACAATAACCGTTATAAAAAGATACAACATGAAAAAGCTTTTACTCTTGTACATTGGCATTTTTTGCTTCCATTTGATGATGGACGCTCAAGGAGCCATAGACAGTAGCTTAGTTGCTTTCTACCCCTTTAATGGAAATGCCTTGGATGCAAGTGGGAACAATCACCACGGAATATTAAACGGACCTTTGTTAACGCAGGATCGTTTCGGAATTCCAAATTCGGCATACGCTTTTGATGGCTATGATGACGAAATTCGTGTAACAAATCCTTTTGGAGACTCCGTTAATGTTAATACACAATTATCCATTTCTTTTTGGATGAAAACGTTATCCAACAAACATTCCGGAGGAATAGTGACGCAACATAGAGCATGCAATTACCTGGAAGATGATTTTTTTCACATTACCCTATACGGCGCGAATAGTTTTAATTCACTGCAGG
Organism: Bacteroidia bacterium; assembly: GCA_030433225.1. GTDB lineage: Bacteria > Bacteroidota > Bacteroidia > Bacteroidales > UBA5342 > JAUIMD01. Next base: position 5,204 of record JAUIMD010000115.1, on the reverse strand, counting down.
CAGATGTCTTCAACTCGGAGAGGTTATACCTGAACCGAATGTTAGTTGCGGATGGAAACTGGCACAATGTAATCTTTATTAATGACGGAGATAGTATCCACTTTTACTTGGATGGTGAACAAGCTGTTTCGCAGAAAGCAACGTATCATTTTGGATATGAAAATGATTTAGATCTGGTAATTGGGGGTTTTGGAACCACATATTGCAACGATAATGTAAATTTTGAAGGAGCCATTGATGACGTTTGTATTTACCGGAGGGCGTTGGAAAAAGAAGAAATTAACCACGTTTATAACATGGTGTCAACTGCTGTGAGTGTCGGCAGTTTAGATGCATTTGCTGGAAAAGAAATGAAGGTACCTGTTCTTTGTTCAGCTGTACAATTGGAAGACTCCATTACTGCATACCAGTTTACCTTAACTTATGATGCCGATGTTTTGGATTTTATTGGCTTGGAAACGGATAGTACCTTGTCTGACAATGGCACCGTTGAGACCAGTACCAATGAGCAAGGGCAGCTTAATGTGGGATACATAAGCACTGAGCCGTTAGCCGGAGATAGTCTGTTGTTACAGCTAGTATTTCAGGCTCTTTTGCCAGGTTATAGCAATTTGGAATTGTCTGATTTCTTATTCAATACAGACACCGTTCCGAATCTTATAAATGGGAAAGTGGAGGTGTACCAATACGGCGATGTGGATGATAACCTACAGGTGCAGGCTTACGATGCTTCATTAGTTCTACAATATTCAATAAATAGGAATCCGATTCCAGAACTCGATCCTTTACCGTGGGAGAGCTGGCGGGTTGAATCAGCAGATGTGGACAATACCGGGGAAATTTCGGCATTGGATGCAGCTTACATTTTGCAAAAAGCCATTGATAAAATTGACTCCCTTCCAATGGAATCAAACACTAAAAGTCTTAATTTGGATAGTACCGGCCTAACCCTTGAACTGGTTGATGGTGAGATTTTGTTCTCATCAACGGGTGAACTCCTTGGATTAAATGTGTTCACAGAAAATGTAGGTGTGCTGGGAACCCCCATCGTATTAAATGACAGTTTTTTAATTGCACACCATGCGGATGAGAGTAAATATTCGATTGGCTTATGTACAGCAAATGCTCCGGAAAATGGAGAAGTGTTTCTAAAAATCCCTTATACTCACGGAAATAAAATTGAATTTGACTTAATTGTAAATGCTAAACATTTTACAGTAGATGTAAACCTTGCCACAAAGAATACCGATATTAAGGAACCTGTATATGTACTATACCCTAATCCTGCTCAAAGTATCTTACGCGTATCAGGCCTTGTTAAACCTTCCGGTTTTGAGGTGTACACCTTAACTGGCAAAAGACTTATCCAGCAAAGAAATGAGACCAATTCCATCGATATATCAGCACTGGATAACGGTATGTATTTACTTAAAATATATCAGGAGGATTCTACGGTGGTATGTAGGCAATTTATAAAGATCCGTTAGGTGGGCTTGTATTCTGTATGGCCTAATATTTGTATAAAGTAGCGTTTGAGTTTAGGCTTAAATACAAAACAATATTGCTTACCACTAAACAGGAACAATTGGGCAATTGTATTAACATAAACACGTATCATGAAAGGAATGATAGCATTGCTTAGCTTTGTTTCATGTTTGGTTAGCTATGGCCAGGTGCCCCCAGTGGAACCAATTGTTACTGACAGTTTTACCATAGCCAAACAACTGGCACAGGAAGCCGAAGAACTGTGTGCGCAATATAATCTGGACGAAGCAGAGAAAAAGTATGCGGAAGCGATTGAGTATTATCCACAATATTTCAATTACTACGTGGCCTATATGGAAGTTTGCAAGTCCATCCAAAATTATGAAAAAGCCATTCCTGTGCTTACCAAAGGGGTAGAGCTTATGCCCGCTTATGATGAGCTTTGGTTTTACCTGGCACAATCGTATAAAAAAACAGGTAATCCCATCACGGCAATCGACTATTACTCAAAGGCCATTGAAATTATTGAAGAGCGAAACGACCCGTTGTTCATACACTACGCGTATTACCAGAACCGGTCAAATTGTTATTTTAAAAGCCGGGAATATGAAAAAATGGTGGCCGACCTTACCAAGGCCATTACCATCAATCCCAAAAGCAGTCAATTGTATATGAATCGTGCTAAGGCCTATCTGAATCTTCGAAAAAAAAAGCAGGCTTGTGCGGATTGGAATACAGCATGGGATATGGGGAACAAGGCCGCATTGCCTTATTTAGAGAAGGTGTGCGGGAAGTAGTCAGGGAACTAATTTTGGTTTAAAAGTAAAATGTGCATCATGAAAAAATTCTTTTTGTATTTAATAATTAGCTCCTTGTGGGTGGCTTGTTCGCAAAACAATAAGGACGAAATTGACTGTGCTCTTTATGATCCGCCATGGAGTCATTTCTACATGAAATTTGTGGATAGCGAAGGAAATAATCTCATTACAAACGGTTCTATTCACCCTGATAGTATACACGTGGAAATTGATTCCAGAAATGCTTATTTCCAATTAATTCCTGTGAACCCAGATGCAAATCCGGATTCAAAATGGAACGCAATTGAGAATACAATAGAGATAATTGATTTTCCTGCACACACGAAGGGGAATTATATGATCTATTTAAATTCACAGGATTCAATACCCCTGGAGGTGACCATGCAAAAAATAAATATGGCGTGTGGGTATTCAATCACCATTCCCCTGGAAGCAACGTATAAAAATAAAGAACTGGAGTTCATTGAATTGAATTCCACTGCTTATTTGGCAGAATTGGAATGGTAGAAATCCTTTGGAAGGAAATAGTGGAATAATAAGAAGCAATTTACGTACTTACGCGATAGTATGGTAATCAGTTTCATCCCTCAGTCAATAATCAAACGGCTGTCATCGGACGATAGGAAACAGATACATTGGAATGTATTGTTAAGTACTTGTATTGTACTTGTGGTTATGGCAATAGTTCCATTAAAATGGTTGGATGCACTGCCACACTTTTGTCTGATTCAAAAGCTGGGGGGTATTCCGTGTCCGGCATGTGGCATAATCAGGAGTGTAGCGAGCCTGTTTGATCTGCACTTTCGTGAATCCGTTCATTTTCACCCTGTGGGGATTGCGCTGGTTTCTTCCTTTTTGCTGCAAATTCCTTTAAGGATGATGGCGCTTCATAGGGCCAGGTTAAACGCTTGGGCAGAAAACCTATCAAAATGGATAACACGCTTCATAATTGCGTCACTTTTAGTATATTGGCTTTTTGAAATTATATCCTTAAAAATTTAATCGTATGGCGAACCTTTCTTGTCCAAAATGTGGAGAATTGACCCGAAGAGGGGGATTCAGAGTTTGGCAAATTCTAGTAGCAATTTGTTTTTTCCCCATTGGTCTGCTGGCCCTATTGGCCGACCGCGAACCTACCAGTTGCCAAAAATGTGGGCATACCTGGCAGGCGTAAAAAACAAAAGCCGGCTATTCGCCGGCTTTCTCATATCATCAAATTTGCTAACGCTTAGTAAGCAAACAATTTAAAGTCCTTCATCATTGCATTTACCTGCTTGCCCACTTTTTCAATAATGGCATCGTTGTCTACATGACCCAATACCTGGTCAATCAGTTTTACGATGGGTTCCATTAAATCTTCTTTTAAGCCACGGGTAGTAATGGCAGCGGTTCCAACACGAATACCAGACGCCTGGAAAGGCGAACGGGTATCGAAAGGCACCATGTTTTTATTGATGGTGATGTGCGCTTTTACCAATGTATTTTCGGCTACTTTACCCGTTAGTTCAGGGTATTTGGTACGCAGGTCAATCAGCATCGAGTGGTTATCCGTTCCACCCGAAATAATTTTGTACCCCAAATCCATAAATGCTTTGGCCATGGCACGTGCATTTTTTTGCACCTGCGCCTGGTATGCCTTGTATTCAGGGGTTAACGCTTCACCAAACGATACGGCTTTAGCAGCAATTACATGCTCCAATGGACCTCCTTGCGTTCCAGGGAAAACTGCAGAATCCAGCAAAGAAGACATTTTACGAATAACGCCTTTCGGAGTTTTCTTGCCAAAGGGGTTGTCGAAATCTTTTCCAAGCAAAATAATACCTCCACGCGGGCCACGCAATGTTTTGTGGGTGGTTGAGGTAACAATGTGTGCATGCTCTACCGGGTTTTTCAGCAGACCGGCAGCAATTAAACCGGCAGGGTGTGCCATGTCAATCATTAGCAAGGCATCAATGCTGTCGGCAATTTTACGCATGCGTTCGTAATCCCACTCGCGGCTGTAGGCCGATGCTCCACCAATAATTAATTTCGGACGTTCTTTTTTCGCCAGTTCTTCCATTTGGTCGTAATCTACCAGACCAGTGTCTTCTTTTACGCTGTAGGCCACCGGTTGGTACAAAATACCTGAACTGTTCACCAACGATCCGTGCGAAAGGTGACCGCCATGTGCCAAATCCAAGCCTAAAAACTTATCGCCGGGGTTTAAAACGGCCAGCATTACTGCCGCATTTGCCTGTGCACCCGAGTGGGGCTGAACGTTGGCATATTCGGCATTGTACAGTTTTTTGAGTCGGTCAATAGCAATTTGCTCGCTTTGGTCAACTACTTCGCAACCGCCGTAGTAGCGCTTTCCGGGATATCCTTCAGCATATTTGTTCGTCAGGTACGAACCCATGGCTTCCATCACCTGGTCGCTCACAAAGTTTTCAGAGGCAATCAGTTCGATGCCGCTTAGCTGGCGCTGGTATTCTTTCTCAATCAGGCCAAATATTTGCTCGTCTCTTTGCATTATTGTTGTTTAAGGTGGAACATTTTTTTGTGGATGCAAATTTATACTTTCAGAACGACCTCTGAAAACTTTTTAAGATTTTTAGTAGCAAATAGTTAGTGAGCGTTTTTACTGAAAAGATTTGATGAGGATACAAAGGGGTGTAAATGGTTTAAAAACTGCGTTTAAAAGATACATAGGGCATAATTGGGAAAAGTACCAGCTTTTTAAACGCCCCGGTGTTGTCTTTATAAATTGCATATGGGTTTTGTTGATTGTAAACATTTAAAATACCTAACGACCAAGTTCTGTTCCCTTTGGTTTTTTGTTTTAGGGTGTGGTAACCCAAATCCAGCCTATGGTAGGTGCTTAACCTTGCATTATTCGGATGGGTATAATAATCCACAAATGAA
>JAUIMD010000114.1 GCA_030433225.1 Bacteroidia bacterium | reverse complement strand
CTACATCAAGTGGTTTCTGGATGGGGAACAGTATTGTGTTGTCAGCATTACACCGGATCATCTGAGCGAATTTCATCAAAACTTCTTTTTGCTTCTTAACCTTGCCATTGGTGGAAACTGGCCCGGAAGTCCGGATGCCTCTACCGTATTTCCTCAGCAAATGTGGGTGGATTACGTAAGGGTGTACCAGGTGGGTTCAGCACCTGCCATTGAAGGCCCGGATGCCGTGGTGCCGCAGCAGAAACACGTAAATTTTCGTTTGGTGGATAACCCGCAGTATGCCTACCAGTGGAATGCACCTGAAGGCGCAGAAATAGTTGCCGGTCAGGGAACTTCGTCGGTATGGGTGAACTGGGGATGCCGGGAAGATACCCTGCGTTGTACCTTAAGTACCCCCTGCGAAACCCGGCAATTGACATTCCCTTTAAAACTAAAGGAGGTGGACATCGCCGGAAAAAATACGGTGAATACCTACGAGCCTAACCTGGTATACCGGGTAACCCCGGCCGTAAATACAACCTACACCTGGATTTTGCCTCCGGGCGTGCGGTCTGAGAAAACGGATTCCAGCACCATTGTTGTTACCTGGGGAGATACGGAAGGAACCCTGCAAGTAGAAATGGAAAGCCCCTGTGGAACGTCTGTAGCAGCCATGCACGTGGCAGCCCGGGAGCAGCTGCCATACCTGGGAAAACCGCAATCCATTCCGGGAGATGTGCTTTCGGTGTATTACGATACCGGTGGCGAAGGGGTTGCTTACCACGATACGGATACAGGTAACAACGGGCCGGGAATACGGCCGAACGAAGATGTGGATACCGAGGACGGGGATGGAACAGGAAACATTGGGTGGACGTTCCCCGACGAGTGGCTGGAATACAGTGTTGAGGTGGAGATGGATGGATATTATGACCTGGAATGTAGAACTGCCGGCCTTACAAGAGGCGGCAGTTTCCGCTTGTTAATGAACGGACGCGACCTCACGGGCGAAAAGATGGCGTCCACGGCAAACTCGTGGACGAATTACCGGACCATGTACATCAGAAATTTAGCCCTGTTCGCCACCGACACCCTGTTGCGGCTCGAGGTTATTCATGGTGATTTTAACATGGCGAACATGAAATTCACACGGGTAGGCACATCGCTAAAACCTACAGCCGAAACCAATTCACCAATGCTTTTTCCCACTGTGGTAAGCAAACAATTCACCGTAAACCATATAGCTTCCGTGTACCGCTACCAGGTAATCAGCCTTACCGGTGTGGTGGTGCAAAACGGTTCCGTTCAACCCGGTGCCACGTTGGAAGTAGGGCATTTAAAAAATGGAATTTACCTGCTGGTATTACAAAACAAGGGGGAAATATTTTCCCGCAAATTCATAAAAAAGGGATGAGAACTGTGCTTTATTCAGGATACGATGCCCATGCCCTCAGGCGACTTTAACACCTTTGGCATTGCCTGCACTCCACATTAAATGCGGGTTAGGGAAAACGAAAAAAACCACGAAATATCACTACCATGAAGACTTTTATTACTTCCACATTGCTGCTGCTCACCCTGCTGTCTTGCGGAACAAAACAAACCCAAGAAACACAGCAAAACACGGATAATATGCCCTACACCGCTGAGGGGAAAACCGCGCGAGTTTATACTACGGCCATGGGTACGGATTTACGCCTGACCCTAACGGGCGAATACCGTTTTAAACCAGGGAAACAAGCCAAAGAAACGGAGAAAAGCGTTTTTGTAAACCCGCACAAATCCTTTCAAACTTTTTTAGGAATAGGCGGGGCCATAACCGATGCCTCTGCTGAGGTATTTGCCCAACTGCCCGAAAACAAACAACAAGAACTGCTGAATGCCTATTATACACCCGGGGGTATAGGTTATTCGTTGTTGCGGGTTTCCATTCACAGTGCCGATTTTGGCTCGGGGAGTTTTACCTACGTGTCCGATAAAGACCCGGATCTCCCGACATTTTCAATTGATCACGACCGCCAGTTTCGTTTACCCATGGTTCACCGGGCCATAGAAACAGCGGGAGGAAAACTTACCACCTATGCCAGCCCGTGGAGTCCGCCAGCCTTTATGAAAAGCAATAACAGCATGCTGAAAGGAGGCCACCTGCTACCGCAGTTTTACCAACCTTGGGCCAACTACTATGTACGGTTTATTGAGGCCTACGAAAAAGAGGGTATCCCCATTTGGGGGATAACCATCCAAAACGAACCTATGGCCGTACAGCGATGGGAGTCGTGCATTTATACGGCAGAACAGGAACGAGATTTTCTGAAAAATTACCTGGGGCCAACCTTACGGGATGCAGGGATGGGAGATAAAAAAATAATTGTATGGGACCACAACCGCGACCTTATTTTTGACCGGGCCAATGTGATTTTAAACGATCCCGAAGCCGCCCAATATGTGTGGGGAATTGGTTTTCACTGGTACGAAAACTGGTCGGGAGGGGCGCCAAAATACGAAAACCTGCAAAAAGTTCAGGAAGCGTTTCCATCACAAAACCTGTTGTTTACCGAGGGATGCAACGAAGCGTTTGATGCGGAGAAATACCAGCATTGGCCCAATGCCGAGCGTTACGGCGAATCGATGATCAATGATTTTAACCGGGGCACCGTGGGGTGGACCGACTGGAATATTTTGCTGGATCAAAACGGCGGCCCCAACCACGTGGGAAACTACTGCTTTGCTCCCATCCATGCCGATACGCGTACAGGCGAGCTTATTTACACCCCGGCCTATTATTACATCGGGCATTTCTCAAAATTTGTGCACCCGGGGGCAAAGCGCATCAGCACGGCACCCAGCATCAGCTTTTTGCAAAGCACCACTTTTCAAAACCCCAATGGTGAGATGGTGACCGTGGTTATGAACGATACCGACCAGGCATTGGATTATGCGCTGTATGTAAATTTACAGGTCATTCATTTGTCTATACCGGCGCGAGCCATGCAAACCTTACGCTATTAATTCTATCCCCCCCGGTAAAAATTGTTAACCGGGGTACGGGTACACCCAAAAACGATTGAAAATTGAAGATGAAAATTGCACACCTGATTGTTCCTTTACTGCTTTCTGTGTACGGAATATCCACCCTGAATGCAACCGGTTTTTTACATACCGAGGGGAAAAAAATCGTAAATGGTGCCGGCGAAAATGTGATTTTGCGCGGCATAGGCACGGGAAACTGGCTGCTGATGGAGGGATACATGATGAAAACCTCGGGCATTGCTGATACCCATAGCCAGTTTCGGGCGAAACTCAATGAAACCATAGGAATAGAAAAAACAGATAGTTTTTACAACGTGTGGATGGATAACCACTTTACAAGGCGCGATGTGGATTCTATGAAGGTTTGGGGGTTTAACAGCGTGCGGGTGGCCATGCATTACAAATGGTTTACTTTACCCATTGAGGAGGAACCGGTTAAGGGCCGGCATACCTGGCTGGAGAAAGGGTTTGTTCGTATGGACTCATTGCTGCATTGGTGCGGTGCTAACCAAATGTACCTGATACTGGATTTGCACGGTGCCCCGGGAGGGCAGGGGAAGGATGCAGCCATTTCGGACTATGACCCTGCCAAACCCTCACTTTGGGAAAGCGAGGAAAACAAAAAGAAGACCGTGGCACTGTGGAAAAAACTGGCACAACGCTATGCAAACGAGCCCTGGATTGGAGGCTACGATTTAATTAATGAAACCAACTGGACCTTTCCCGAAAACAACAATGTGCAAATGCGCCGCCTGTTTGGTGAAATTACAGACAGCATACGGTCGGTGGATCAAAACCACATTATTTTTATCGAAGGCAACAGCTTTGCCAATGATCATTCGGACCTTACCCCGCCCTGGGACAATAACCTGGTGTACAGCTTTCATAAATACTGGAGTACCACCGGACCCAATGATCTGGATTGGATTCTGAGCTTGCAAAACCAATACAATGTTCCCTTATGGTTGGGAGAGTCAGGCGAAAACTCCAACACCTGGTTTACAGATGTAATTCAACTGTGCGAGCGTAAAAATATTGGATGGTCGTGGTGGCCGGTAAAGAAAGACGGCATTAATAACGTGATAAAGGTAAAAACCAGCGAACCTTACGAAAAACTAATTGCTTCGTGGCGTGGCAATGGCCCTGCCCTTACTTCTCAGGAAACGTGGGATGCAGTAATGGATTGGGCCCGTCATCAGCGCATTGAAAATTGCGAGATAAAATATGACGTTATCGATGCGATGATGCGACAGCCTTATACCCATGAAACGCTTCCCTATAAAGCACATGCGCTGCTGTCGCCTGTTTTTTGTACCGAGTACGATTACGGCAAAAATGGCTACGCTTATTTTGATGCAGTTGCGGCCAATTACAGCATGGATTTTGATGCCTGGAACAATGGTTACCAAATGCGAAACGATGGGGTGGATATAGAAATTTGTACGGACTCTGAACCGGGAAACGGCTACAATGTGGGCTGGACGGAAGACGGAGAATGGTTGCAATATACCGTGCACGCAGACTCGGCCGCCATGTACGATCTTCACATCCGGCATGCTTCAGGCGGAGGGGGCGCAACCCTGCGCATGGAGGTGAACGGTACCAATGTTACCGGAAGCCTTGTTCTGCCGGCTACCGGAGGATGGGCGAACTGGCAAACAACGACGTTCCCAGATGTAGTCCTTCCGGCAGGCGAACTAAAGCTGAAACTCTATTTTGAAAAAGGAGGCTCAAACCTCAGTTATTTTCAATTTTCCAATCCACGGCCAGCCACAGCGGTGGCGTTTAGGTTGTTGTCTGCCGAAACCAACCTTAAGGGAACCGAGGTGCTGCTTCACCTGAACAAACCGGTGGATGTTACGGCCGATGGGTGGGAAGTGACTGATTTTGACCTGAGGGTGTACCAGGTGCATGTGCCCATTGAATCCATGCGCATCAGTGATGCATCTGGCATGGTTTTAGCCTTGCAGGTTTCCGGTGAGTTGTATTCTGATCAGGAGCTGCACATTTCCTACCAGGGAAAATCTGTGCAGTCGGGTGGAATGGAGCTTGCCCCTTTTTTTAACCAGCAAGTGCAAAAGCAGATGCCTCAAAGCAGAAAAATCCCCGGGCGAATTCAGGCGGAAGACTTTTACATTAACCAGGGGTTTGAGCTGGAAGACTGTACCGATAGCGGGAACGGCCTGAATACTGCATATGCCAATACCGGCGACTATTTACTGTACAAGGTGCACGTGACCAGAACCGGTTACTATCGGGTTATTTACCGTGTAGCCACACCTGCCAGCCAGGCCGCCATTAAATTTCAGGCAGGGCCTTTAAACATTTACACAACCCTGGATACGGTGCAGTTTAAGCCTACCGGTGGTTGGCAAACCTGGGATGCCCAATCGTCGGATGTATACCTGGAAGAAGGGTATTATTACATACGGCTGCTGGTGGCACAAGGGGAGCACAATTTAAACTGGTTTCAATTCATTTTTACCGGAACACCGGTAGATGCACTTTCTGAGCAAGGGGGCATCCGTTTGTACCCCAACCCCGCAACACATTATTTTACCATCGATTTCTCCAATCCAAACATCACTACGCCACAGGTAGAAATCTATGACCCGACCGGAAGAAGGATTCGAACGCTGACTCTGGTCGGGTCAGGCAATACAGTATCTGTACAAGGCTTAAAAAAAGGAATTTACCTGGTTAAAATCGTGCAGAACCAAATGGTTCAGGTTGCTAAATTAAAGGTAGAATAAGGGCATTTTTACCCTATTCAATCAGCAATTTCAGGCGAATTTTGTCTCCGTTTCCATTTAAAAATGAAAGTACGTACACCCCTTGGCTTACCGCAGGAAGGTGGATTTCCTGGCTGGAAAAGCGGTCAACATCCATCACCTTGCCATCCATGCTGGTGAGCTGTACCTGCGAATGCACACGTGCGCCACTTAGTGTTACCGTAGCATTGGGAGAAGCCGGGTTAGGATATGCCCGCACCAAGGATGCCAGCGGAACAGGAAGCACCGGGGTATCGTCCAGGTTACTGATGCCGGGACTCCCGTACTCGTGGATGGCTTTCCAGTTGCCGGGCAGCGTATTGTCCGCATCAGGGTGTATCAGTTCAAGCGTAAAGCCTTCGCCGTTTGCCTCGGCAGGCCAGGGAAATTCCGAACCATAGGCAACGCTATCCTCCAACATACCGGTAGCATTGTAGAGTTTTACCTGGTCAGCATTTTTTGAAAATCCAAAAGCATAGGTGCCCACATGGTTTTTAACCTGTGGGTATACGCTGGCAAAGTTTCCTGAACTTTGGGATAGTACCAGGTAGCCTTTTGCTTTTATCAGGGTGCCTTGCGGTAGTACGTACGCATGGTCGGCCTGGTCGTCGGTGAGTTTCCATTGCGCAAGGTGTACTTCATAAGGGTTGGGGTTGTACAATTCCACCCAATCCCACGAGGGATTATTTAGGCCTGCGTTGTAGTTTATTTCGTTAATCACCAGGGGCAACCGTTCCCGGGCATTGGCCTCAAAAACGGGAATGAGCCGGGTAGGTTTTTCCAGCGAAAGG
>JAUIMD010000113.1 GCA_030433225.1 Bacteroidia bacterium | reverse complement strand
TGCGCATCAAAAGAGCCGTTCAGTTGTTGGAGTCGGGGATGAACTCGATTACCGATGTGGCCTATCGCTGCGGATTTAGTGATCCCAATTATTTTGCCAAAACCTTTCGCAAAAGCAAGGGGCTTTCCCCATCAGAGTACCGCAATCAAAAAGTGGGGGATTCGTCCAACGCGCAGGGGTGATTTGCACTTTTTGAACCCGTAGGTACAATTTTACCAGCATTCCATTCAATCTTACCCATACCTTTACGTGGTTGAAGGTAAACTTGTGTACTTGAGCGAACTCCGGTATTACAGCCTTCGGCAATGTTGCATTGTCGTTGCGGAGTTGCTCTTCAATTACAAAATTTACCTCGCAGGGCGCCACGTTTGTTACAGCACCTTCCATAGGCCTTCCCGTGCCTTCAGGCGTTGCTGTGGTAAGTTGTCATCGTACCACGGCTGGTTTACCTCTTGCCCCTTCACGGCACGCAAATCCTGGTACGGTAACCTCTTTAGGCATTAAGAGAACACACGCAGGAAAATAGCGAGTGTGCCTAAATTTAACCCAACGAAAAGTCTACGCTGTGGATCGTTTTTAATTCACCTGAAACGGTTTATATTGTATGTTTCGGCTAACAAAAAAATAAAAAATATCCCATGAAACTCCCGTACAACTCCCGTGCACGCCTGGTGTGCTTACCGCTCTTGTTTTTTTTACTGCTTACTCCCCTTTGGGCAGAAGGTGATGGCTATGGCGAAAACCCCGGTGGGGGTGGAGGCGATACCGTTGTGGTGGACAATTCGCGCGACTTAAAAAAGTATGCTTCTGCCACGCAGCCCTACGTAATCCTTATAAAAGATACCATTGATGTGGGGAGCGAGGTACGGCTCAGCAGCTATAAAACCCTTTCGGGCATGGGACCCAATTCCACCCTTATTGGAAATGTCACCATTAGCGGAGGCGTAAACAATGTGGTGGTGAAAAACCTGAACATCACCAACCCCGCCAACGATGGCATAACCATACGCAATGCACAGTATGTGTATGTGAACAATTGTACGGTATTCGATTGTGGGGATGGCTGTATTGATGTAACGGTGGAATCAGATTTTGTAACCATTTCCAACTGCCGCTTTTACTATGAGGCCATAACCTTTCATAAATTTGTAAACCTGATTGGTGCAAGCGACGATAACATTACCGATCGTGGAAAACTACACGTAACCTTTCATGGCAACTGGTGGGATACAGGCTGTACCTCGCGCATGCCGCGTGTACGCTTTGGCTACGTACACATTTACAACAATTACTACAGTTGCAGCGGCAATAACTACTGCAACCGCGCCGGGCTTGAAGGGCACATCCTCTCGGAATACAATTATTTTGAAGGCGTACGCGATCCCTTAACCACCGAAGAAGGCTGGGCCAAAAGTGTTGGCAATACATACGACAATTGCGAAGGCACCATCCACCCCGGAACGGATGAAATGTTTACGCCAAGCTACTACTATAACACCACGGGTACCGACATAGCAAAAGCACAGGCAATGCAACATGCGGGCAACACAAAGAACGATCCTAATCCGCCACAGGCTAAAAAAACAACCCGCATCCAATGGCAAAATCAGGGCACCATTGTGCTGGGCACTCCCCTTGACGCATCACACCTGAATGCAACGGCCGAGGGAAATACCAGTACACCGGTGTACAGCCATCCTATAGGTACTGTTTTACCCGAAGGCTACCAAACCCTCACCGTAACCTTTCCCGAAGACGACCAATACCTTGAAGCCAGTAAAACCGTTAATATCCGGGTAAAATACGATTATTATACGCTTACCCTGCACACGGTAAATGCCAGTGGAGAGCACCTGATTACACCCAACCCTGAGGGCACATGGATCAACAACAAACGTTCGTACCCCATTGATACCGAGGTGGAAATTACGGCCAACAATAACCTGGTTTCTGTTTTTGAGCACTGGCAGGATGGTGTGCAGACTTCCACCCGTACCCTGACCATAACTGACGATACCGAACTGACCGCAATTTATGCCCCCATTACCTACATTGCCGCATGGGATTTATTGGACATGGCCAGCGGCAACAAGGACCGACGTGCCGACTACTACCAAACCGACGAAAACAAACTTTCTACCCTGAGTTTGCAAAGTGCCGGTGGAAGCATAAACTGGACGGTTTTTAGCGATGAAAATCCCCTGGAAGGCAAAGTGGCGGCCATGATACGGCGCGGCTCTTCGCAGGTGGGAGAGTATTATTTTCAGCTGGAGGTGGATGCCGCCAACTACCAAAATATTCGCGTGGAAGCCTACATGTTGGGTATGCTGACCTATTACCAGGTGCAACAGGTGGAATACTCCACAGACCAGGGGCAAACGTTCAAAAAGGTGGGTGCATATACATTGCAGGAAGCATCCACTTGGTATCCCGGAGCATTTGCTTTACCTGCCGATGCCAACGGAGTAAGCAGGCTGCTTATCCGGTTTAAGGCCGATACGAACTCGCCCTTAATCAGCGGTGGACTCATTGGCACCTCAATAAGCGAAATTCGTGTATTGGCTGATGTAGCGGTGGGTACACCAGCCACGCTGGAAACCTCGGCAAAAAACCTGGTGAACACCCGGTATTTTACGCTTGGCGGAAGGGAATTACCGGCACCCAGTGCAGGCATTACCATCGTATTGTTTGAATGGGAGGACGGCACCCACTCCACCCAAAAGATAAAGCGCTAAATACGCTTTTACCAGCATTTGGGAAAAGAGTCGCATTGCCGAATTGAGGATTAATGTAGGTTTGCCTTCTGTTTTGTAGGAGCAAAGCAGGATTAAAATCCCTCAATGAAAATGAAACAAACGATTCAAACGCTGCTGTTGCTGGTACTGCTGGCATCGCAAACCATATACAGTCAGGATGCACCGGACGGTTTTGCAACGGTGAGCGGAAAAGGAGTAGAAACCACTACTGGTGGTGCAGCTGGCAAAACGGTGGAAGTGGATTTTTGGCGCGATTTGCTGTATTACGCCCAGCACCGCGAACCCTACACCGTAATTGTGAAAGGCACCATCGAAGCAAGCTCGTATTTAACCATCAATGTGTCTTCCAATAAAACCATTGTTGGAAAGGATACCGACGCCACTCTGAAAAACATGGGCCTTGTCATAGAGAACCGCGAGAACATCATCATCCGAAATTTAACCATTCGCGACTCGTATGTGGAAGGCGATTGGGAAGGAAAAACCAACGATAACGATGCCATACGGGCGGACAGCAGCCACCATATTTGGATAGACCATTGCTTTTTAACGCATTGTGGAGATGGCCTGCTCGACTTGCGCAAATCCACTGATTTTACCACGGTTTCGTACACCCATTTCAGCAACCATAACAAAACCTTTGGTATTGGGTGGACCGATAATCCGGATTGGTGGCTGACCATTCACCATTGTTGGATTGACAATACCAACCAGCGCAACCCGAGTTTTGGGCGCGGTAAAGGACATTTATACAACAACTACCTCAGCGACGTAAGTTCGTACGGCAACAATTCGCGCGATGCACAAATATCCGTACAAAACAGTGTTTTTGAACGGGTGAAAGATCCACTGCTGGCCTCGGGAATTGGTCTGCTCTATTCAGAGGGGAACGAATTTATCAACTGTTCCGGCAGCCGTTCGGGCAACATTGATACCCTGGCCTTTGATCCCGCTAAATTCTACAGTTATACCCTCGACCCCACTTCTGAGGTGAAGGAAAAGGTAATGAACCAATCGGGTCCGCAACAATACATCAGCGACCAGTACACGGTTTCTTCCTCGGTAGAAACTACTCAGGAAGCAACGAAATTTCACTACAGGTATCAGTCTGGAAACGATGTACTTCTGGTTCAATCCGCAGCGGCACAAATGAGCACGCTTACACTTTACGATGTACGTGGCCGTGCCATGCTGAGCACGCAAATTGCCCCCTCCATGCAAAAACAGCTAAAAGTATGTGGTTTGCCTTCAGGGGTGTATGTATTGCATTTTCAAGGGGCTGACGGGATTGAAACCGGAAAAATTGTAATTCCTTAATCGTATTTTTTACCAGTTGAACGGGCGGATGTACGGCATCCTGACTCCTTTTACTGGATTTCATATTATTTAATCTGTTATTATTCATGGAAAGAACCTTGCATTTCTGGCGCATTTGTGTACTTATTTTAGCCACTTCAAGCTTTGTAAAAGCTCAGGAGGCAGAACCTGACTTTTCTTTTCTTAACCCTGCCTTGAGTTTTGAGGAGCGGGTGGATATCCTGGTCGATCAAATGACCCTGGAAGAAAAAGTCAGTCAATTGGTGAACGATTCCAAAGAAATACCCCGATTGCAAATTCCTGCCTATAATTGGTGGAACGAGTGTTTGCATGGGGTGGCTCGCAGCGGGTATGCCACTGTTTTTCCACAGTCTATTTCGGTTGCGGCATCCTTCAATACCACGTTAATGGCCGAAATTGGTACCGTTATTTCGGACGAGGCACGTGCCAAGCACCATGAATTTGTGCGCAATGGCAAACGTGGCATTTATACCGGGCTGGATTTTTGGTCGCCAAACATCAATATTTTCCGCGACCCACGCTGGGGGAGGGGACATGAAACCTATGGGGAAGATCCGTACTTAACGGGCGAACTGGCCACCCAGTTTATTCTGGGGCTGCAAGGGAACGACCCAAAATACTTTAAAACCATTGCCACCTCCAAGCACTTTGCAGTGCATTCCGGGCCGGAGGCCTTACGCCACTCTTTTGATGTGGATGTGAGCGACCGTGATTTGTACGAAACGTATTTCCCCGCATTTTTTAAAACCATAAAAGAAGGCCACGTGTACTCCATAATGGGGGCTTATAACCGCTTTAGAGGCGAGTCGTGCTCCGGGAGCGATTATTTGTTAAACCAGGTATTGCGCGACGATTGGGGGTTTGAGGGATACGTGGTGAGCGATTGTGGTGCAGTGCGCGACATCCACACCGGCCACCACATTGCCGACACCAAGGCCGAAGCGGCCGCAATTAGCATTAAAGGGGGATGTGACCTGAATTGTGGCAGCTATTACCATAACCTTGTCGATGCCCACAACCAGGAACTGGTAAGTAAAGAAGTCATTGATCAGGCGGTAAAACGGGTGTTTCTGGCGCGTTTTAAAATGGGGATGTTCGACCCGGCAGACAGTGTGCCTTTTGCCAACCTCCCCATAGATATTATTTGTTCGGATGCCCACAACACGCTGGCCCGGGTTGCCGCACAAGAGAGCGTGGTGCTACTGAAAAATCAGGATAATGTACTGCCGCTGGCGAAAAACAAGCTGCGTAAAATTGCGGTGATTGGCCCAAATGCCGACAATTGGGAGTCGTTGGTAGGAAACTACCACGGTACACCAAAAAATCCGGTTACCTTTTTGCAGGGTATACAAAATAAAGTTTCTCCAAAAGTGGAGGTACTGTATGCCGAGGGTGCCCATCTGGATCATGAAACCTTGAATTTAAAGCCTGTTCCATCCGTTTATTTAGAAACGAAAAACGGACATCAGGGGCTGCAGGCCAGCTACTTTAACAATACCGAATTTGAAGGAACTCCGGTACTTTCTCGCATAGACGACAACATTGATTTTACCTGGCAGCACAAGCCCATTTCCAAAGATTTGGTGGATAATTTTTCGGTGCGCTGGGAAGGATTCCTGGTACCCAACGAAAGTGGGGTGTATGAACTGGGAGGATTCTCAAAAAGAGGCGTAACCATTCAAATAAACGGGGAGGAGATTACCAACGGCAAAGGCTCCATCCACCATGAAAAATATGCGACGAAACAACTGAAGCTGGAAGCCGGAACAAAGTACCCCATTACGGTGGAATACTTTAGCGACGAGTCGGAAGCCATTGTGCAGTTGCTATGGGCAATGCCCGAAAAAGATCTGCTTGCCGATGCGGTTTCTGCAGCTCAAGAAGCGGATGTAGCCGTAGTGGTGCTTGGGTTATCGCAACGCCTTGAAGGGGAAGGAGGCGACCGCAAAGACATTGAATTGCCCAGAGAGCAAACTGAATTGTTAAAAGCAGTGGAAGCTACCGGAAAACCGGTAATTCTGGTGCTGAATGCCGGCAGTGCACTGGCCATCAATTGGGCAAAAGACAATATAGATGCCATTTTAAACGTGGGGTATCCCGGAGAGGAAGGGGGGAATGCTCTGGCCGATGTGTTGTTTGGCGATTACAATCCGGCCGGCCGCCTGCCGGTTACCTACTACACTTCTTTGGATGAATTGCCCGACTTTGAAAACTACGACATGACAGAGCGTACCTACCGCTACTATACCGGTACACCCCTGTATCCGTTTGGATATGGACTCAGCTACACGACTTTTGCCTACTCCAATCTGCAATTGCCGGCAAAAGTGAAGGCGGGCGAAACGGTGCAGGTATCGGTTACGGTAAGCAATACAGGCAGCCGTGGTGGCGACGAAGTGGTGCAACTTTACCTGAAGGATACCAAGGCGTCAACTCCACGCCCCATTCATCAACTGGAAGGGTTTAAGCGGGTGTACCTGAAAGCCGGAGAAAGCAAAACA
>JAUIMD010000112.1 GCA_030433225.1 Bacteroidia bacterium | reverse complement strand
ATTCGGGCAGTGGATGACAGTTACCAGCAAAACGCGGTAATTACCATACACGCAAAAAATCTGCTGGGCGACGTACAGGTTTCTGCTCCTTCCCGCTTTTTAATTTCCGAGGACAATAGCACCTTCAGCTCAAGCCTTACCTTAGACATGGGATCGGGTACATTGGGCAACAAAAACATTTACATCCGGTTAGATCCAATTCAGGCTTTGCGAAAATACTCGGGCGAGCTGTTGCTTACCTCGGTTGGAGCGCAAGATGTTACCATTGGCTGTACCGGCGCAACCCGACCGGCTTTTTACACCCCATTAATGATTAACGAAGTAGATGCCGACACCAAAGACCTGACAGGTACGAGCGGAACAGACGAATACGATTTTATTGAACTTTATTCGGGAACACCCGGCATAAAAGATCTTACCGGCTACGTGTTGGTCACCTATAACGGCTCCAACAACCAGGTACATAAAAACTATGTATTGGATGGCTATTCCACCAACGAACAAGGATATTTTGTAATGGGAAACGATGCTACCCTACAAGCCATGGAAAATTACCTGACGGCGAACAACCTGACCCTTGTAGCCAATGCGATGGTCAGCAATAACGACATTTTACAAAACGGACCCGATGCCGTGGCTTTGTATTATGGCGTTGGTGGCGATTTTTCGGAGGGTGACACCCTATGGACCCTTAATTTGGTGGATGCGATGGTGTACAGTTTGAGCGATGAGAACAACCACTACCCCGTTTTTTTAATGCCACTTCTCAATCCCCTGCAGCCTTATGTAAACGAAAATGCCTTTTACAACGATACCATTGACAAGCAAACCACATCCATGGGGCGTTTCTTTAATGGCCAGGGCGGACTCCGAAATACGTCAACTTACGTTCCCTGCTTTCCCAGCCCGGGAGCCGAAAACATTTCGTACCTGGGCGAAAATGGCCTGCCTACCAAAAACAAGTTACGGGACGTGCGTGATTACATCCAATCGTACCCTTCCACCCTAGTGGTTTCTGGTGATCAGACAGGCACCATTGAGGTGTATACTTTGGAAGGCAGGTTGGCACAATCCGTGAAAAAAACCGGCAATCCACATAGCATTCCGCTACCCAGGGGAATTTACCTGGTGCGGTTTACTACATCCCAAACCAGTATAGCCAAAGTGGTATCTACATATTAGCTAAGGGTTATATTACGAATATGTTAACTCCATGTTTCAATCACTCTTTTGGGGTAGGATTTATTTTTCAAACTTCCTCCAAATTCCTAATAAATTAAGTTTTTTCATGGCAAAATGCGTGTTTTAACACATATATATTGGAAAATTGTTTACTTTTGCTACTTAAATTACGTAGACTAAAATTAAATTAAAGTTAAGCCCAGTACAGATTTATTGAATAACACGCATAAGATTTTGAATTATGAAAAAACTGATTACACTATTTTCGGCACTTTTTTTGGCGGCCATAGCATACTCTCAGACGGTGATTTGGGAGGAAGATTTTGACAGCGATGCCATAGGCGACGGTTTATATTATTATAACATAGACCCTCCCGGGGTGCAAGGTTATGGCCAAACAGATCCTGCATCGGGCAAATGGACTACAGGGTACGGATTTCTTGTGTTAAGATCGGACCTTGTTTTTTCAGTGCAATCGGACGGTGCATCCGGACAATTGTTTGAAATTGCGAATGTTCAAAAAAGCTCTTCATCGGGAAATGCAAAATGGTTTTCTGACACCATTGCCATTCCTGTAGCGGTAGATAATTACAAGGCTTCAGTTGTTGTGTCGTGGGATGCAGGCATAACCAGTGCCAACGATTACATTGAAATTGCGTTTACCGATGGCGGTACAACCAATACCACTACGCTAACAGGTGCTGACCTGGCCATTGCCACTTCTCCGTTAACAGTAAACAGCCCCCTGTACGACAGCAAAGATGACATCTACATTACAATAAGTGCCGTGAATACATCTGGCCTATCCATTTATTTCGACAGTGTTCGTGTTGAAGAAATTGTACTGGAAGTGCCTTTAACCGACATTTACGACATCCAATACACCACCGATCCCGGTGATGACGGAACATACCCAAGTCCAATGCTGGACCAAACCGTGCACGTTCAAGGTACGGGAACCGGGGTTCGTTCAGGAGGGTATTACAGCCAACAAGTGGATGGATTTGATGGAGACAATGCCCTGCCGGTTGACAATTCTGCCTGGACCGGAATTTATGTGAACAACACCTTGATTTCTCCAAGTGAGGGTGACATTGTAGACGTTACCGGGGTGGTAAAAGAAGTTCTTGGTAAAACTGAAATTCTTTCCACTGGCATCAATGCGTCTATAATAGGTTCGGGCGATGCCATCATTCCAAATATGATTTATGGTCCGTTGGAAGAAAAATATGAGAGTGTATTAATTACTGCACGTTCTTTCCGCGTGGTGCAGAGCGATATTGACAATGGCACCTACCCTAACGTTGCATCCATTATTGGTATTGGTGAGGGATTGAATGCGGCATTTACCATTTATGTGGATAAAGATTTGAATGACCTGGATGTGTTCCCAAGCAACAAAGATAAACTGTTTGATTACATCTATGGTGTGTGTAACTACTATTCAAACAGCTACAGAATTTCGCCAAGAGACATCACCGATTTCTCTACCTCGGGATACAAACTGATTACCAGCCTGGATAAAAACAGTGCAAATGCGAAAGCGATTTATGCGTTTGGAAAACAAATTGTTATCCAATCCGAATCTACCGCATCCGTAAGCATCTTTAACTTATCAGGCCAACAAGTAACAGCGCTTAACGTTCAAAATGGCAGAACCGAAGTACAAATGCCTTCGGGAGTTTACATTGTAAAATTAAACAATGGGAATACTTTGATGACCGAAAAAGTAGTAGTGAATTAATTTTCATTCAAAATTAAAATAGAAAAAAGGAAGTCCGATGGGCTTCCTTTTTTTAGTTACTATACTTCCATAAACAGATTGCCTTTATTTTTCAATTCGCAATTATAGCCTTAGCTATCAGCATTTTCTAAATTAATCAAATCTAATTAACCTATGGATTTTAAGGAATAGTTTTCCTATTTTAGTGGCGTAATTTATTTTACGAAATCACACAAAAACAAGCTATATGAAAGCAAAATTACTCTCCTTTACCTTATTTTGTTTTACAATGGTCGGGTTATATGCACAGACCGTTACAAGAACAGAAAACTTCAGCAACTATGGAGGAAATGCCACTTATGCAGGAATTAATGTGGGTGAAAACCAGATTGTATGGTCACTAACAGACGCTGCGCAAGGCACCCTAAATGGGAATGCTGTTATTTTAACTACTAAAACGTCCAAAGCAGAAGTAAACATACCTTTTGGTATCACCGGAACGTTAAGTTTTACCACCTCTAGCAGCGAAGCACAGGGAAGTACCATAACCGTTTCCATCGATGGCACCCCTCAAGGTAGCCCAATTGATATTATAAGCGGCACCGAAACGCACAATGTAACCATAACCAGCCCCCAGAATGCGAATTTTACGCTGACCATTGCAAATACAGACAATGCCGCCAACCGCAGTGTAACGATAGACGATGTTACCTGGACGGGCTATACATCAATTCGTGAAATACAATACACAACTGTTCCCGGAATCAACGGTACATACCCAAGTCCCGTTGTAGGCAACTCATATACGGTATACGGTACAGTTACCGGAGTAAAAGCAGGTGCGGGTTACTATATATATGATGCCGATGGTGAATGGAATGGAATTTTCGTATCCGATGCATCTATAAGCCCTGCAGTACTTGATATTGTTTCAGTTACCGGTGTTGTTACCGAGAATGGCGGAAGAACGGAAATTGCAGCTTCCTCAGCTTCTATTATTGATCCCGGTGCGGGTATAGAACCTGTAGCAACAATGATCTATACACCACTGGCAGAAAAAGATGAAAGCGTAGTCAGCTACATTACCTTTAGTAGGTACGCAGCAGGAACAGCAGGAAATTTTTATATGAATATTGGGTTTAATGCGCCCCTTACTCCAATAAAGGTGGATAATGATTTGTACACCATGGCGGATCCAAACGTGAACAATTTTTACCAGATTGTAGGCCCTGTGAATTACGCAGGTGCTGAATTCAGCATTTCCCCAAGGGATGTAGCAGATGTTACCGATGAAGGAATTATTACCGGTATCGGGGAATCTGTTGTTGCTACCCCAACCATTGCAACAGGCATCAACAGCATTGTAGTGGAATCAGGAAATGTTTTCTCCATACAAGTGTACAACCTTGCCGGTCAACGGATTAAAGACCTTAACGGTCTGGAAGGAAGAAATGAAATCTCATTGGCCAAAGGCGTGTATGTTGTTAAGGTTAATACAGCCAATACCACCGCTACCGAAAAAGTGCTGGTAAAATAATCGATTCACTTAACTTAAAATACAGAAAAGCCGGGATAATGTCCCGGCTTTTTTTTTGACCTTCTGGCGTTTAACATACACCTGGCCTTCGGTGAAAAGCGATTTCAAAATTACGTATGTTAAATTCAGTCATTTTAATGTTAATTATTTGTATTTTATTTGTGAATTTTATTTTTTTGTCCATTGACTATGTTTATTGAAACTTATGAAAAAAATTACGCTATTATCCCTAATAAGCGGAATTTTCTATTGGTCTGTGGCACAAAATCTGGATTTTCACGAGAATTTTTCAGGCCTTGACGATTCCCAAGCTTCCTATTCCGGGCTGGTAACCTGGAACTTAACTGCAGTAACATTGGGCAGCCTCACCGGCGATGCCGTGATTTTAGACGCAGGTGGCAGCCAGATTTCTACCCATTTGCCCGGTGGGATTTCATTGTTCCGTTGCGAGATGCATGCGAGCAAAACAAATTCAAGTATTCAACTTACTATTATCAATTCTTCTGGTCAGACCATTTACCAAAACACTTTTCTAACCACCAAGAATACAACCGTAGAAGTGCTTACCTCCTTTATAACACCCGAATCTGATTGTACATTAACGATTGAAAACATTACCAATGGTGGCGGGGACAAATCCATCACCATTGATGATGTTTCGTGGGATGCTTTTCCCATTTATGACATACAATATACTGCCGATCCTTCTGGTGACAGTCCGCAAACGGGCAACATTGTTTCCACAGCGGGCACGGTTACCGGAGTACGTTCAGGGGGATTTTATGTGCAGAATACTGATGGCGCTTTGGATGGTACCGGCAGCGGGGATTGGTCGGGGATATACATTGAAAATGCCGCCATTACCCCTTCGGTGATGGATTTTGTAACTGTAACCGGTACTGTTGCTGAAAACGGTGGTCGAACTTCCATACAGGTTAATGGTACCAGCAATTACGATGCGCAGGTTACACAGCCATTGGGAGGCAATATACCGGTACCCAATTTAATTGTTGGTGCCCTGGCAGAAAAAGACGAAAGCGTATACAGCACCATACAAGCCAGCCGTTACACCGCGGGAGATTATGCCGGGGGCAACTACACCATGAGCATTGGATTTGATGCGGTGGAAGCCAACAACATTCCCATTGCCATTGATAACGACCTATACCTGACTTCAGAACCATCTTCCCTGGTATTTTATGAACTCACCGGGCCGGTAAATTACGCATCGTACTACCGCATTTCGCCCGTAGATGGGAGCGCCCAGGTTGCCGGTGGAACCATTACAGCAACCGCACAAAAATCAGACCTAAGCGTGAGGGTAAAAAAACGTACCCTACTCACACTGGCAGCTCCAAACAGCTTTGTACAGGTATACAATACGTGTGGAAACCTTGTGGCTTCCTTCGCGGGAGATGGCACATACAAAGAAACACCAGTTCACCAAGGCATTTACCTCGTTTCGGAGACACACACAAACGGCAGCTATTGTACAAAAGTGAGGGTTCCTTAACCTCTCCCACTTTCATTCAGCATGGAGGTTACCTTTTGCTTAACCGCATCATTATTCAGTAGCGCCTCCATAGATACGTGCATCCGGTATTTCCAGTAATGCTGCGGGTTTTTAGGAATATTGATCCGCTCATCTTCCGCACTTGCCGGGTTATAGGTAGAAGTGTCGGAATTGAGCCAATCCTGCATGGATAACACCGTAAACACCGAACGGGCATCCAGCTGATGTTTCACCACTTCTGCATTCAACTCCGGCCCACAATGAGCAGGAGCGTTTCCCCACCGTTTTAACACCTGGTTATAAAACTCCTGGGTGGATTCCATATCCTCTTCCCACCATCCCCTTAAGGTTGACATATCGTGAGTTGCGGGCGTACATACGGACAAATAAGGGTAATCTGCCGTAGTGCCGAAGCGTACCCCTTGTTGTTTAGGCATGCGCTGTACTTCAAGCGACAAAATCATCAGGTCGTTCATTACGCCTTCCACACAATTGGGAATCATTCCCAGGTCCTCTCCACATACCAGCATATCGGTAGCGGTAACCAATTTCTCCAGCTTTTTGCGCCCTTCGTGTCCCCAAAAATCATCGTGCCGATGAAAAAAGAATTGGGTATACACTCCATTTAAAATGTGCTGCT
>JAUIMD010000111.1 GCA_030433225.1 Bacteroidia bacterium | reverse complement strand
CGCTTCCATCGTCGGTAATGGCTTTGCCGTTTCGCAGTGCCCATGTTTTGTTGTAAATAACCGGTATGGAAAGGTTTTCGATACCGAGCGGACCGGCTGATGTCCAAATGCCATCACCCGAACCAAAGGTTTCCTGGGCAATGGCCAGGTCGTATCCGCTTAGGTCAAGGTCCGAACCGTTTCCATCGGTTTCCAGTACCGTAACCTCAAAGTTTCCATCAGCTTGCAGCATGCGGATGATGGGGTCGTTGTCGGTGGTGGAGGCATCTTCGGCATTGGTTTTTCCGGCCTTTTGAATGTAAGCCACCTGTTTTGCCAACGGAACTTCTACCGTTGCAGCCGAAAGGTTCACTTTGCCTAGGCCAACTCCTGTTCCTTCCACACCGTAGTCGGTGGTATTCCATTGAAACATGGATTCCCAGGTACCGCCATCATCATCATCGCGGGCGCGGGCTTCCATGAAAATATCCATGCCTTCGGTAATGTCGCCGGTAAAATCAGTAAAGGCATCCCAGCTAATCCAGGTTTCCAGGGTCCATACATCGCCCTCGTTGTGCCATGCCGATTTCACCAGGTTAATGTCAATCTTTGCAGGGTTTAGCCAATCATCGGACGATAATTTTTCTTCCTGGTCGATACCTGCCTGCCAGGCAAATTCCCATTGATTAAAGGATTCATTCAACAGATCGGACGAGAACAATAAATTGATGTGATCGTCTGTCCACCATTGATCAGCCGGGGTGGCGTTGTTGGTATCGTAATCGTCTTCAATTACAATTTTGTCATCCGTTACTTTAATAAGGGCATAAATTCCGGTTTCGTCCCAGATTAATCCAAATTCGGCTGAAAAATCGCTTGGATCAGGATTTGGTTCCGTAATGTTGTCGTTTACCGGTACTTTAGCGATAGGCACCATGGCAACCTTGTTCCAGAATTCATCGATATTTCCATCAATAACCGGTTTTCCACCGCTCACCTTCATGGCCTGGTAGGAGCTGTCTTTAACCGCCGTTCCGGTAATGTACATTTCGCGGTAGCTGGTTCCATCGTTGGTCCATGCATGGTCGCTAAAGGTGGAGGTATAATCCGGAATCCAGCGTACATAAACTATTGGTGCATTATTGGCATCTTCGCCTAAAGCAAACTTATTTTGTACCCAGGCATCTTCTGTAGAAAGGTCAAAGGTTCCGATGGTTGTCCAGTTGGTACCATCCAGTGAGTATTCGCAGTTTTGCACCACGTAATGGTCAACAGTACCTGCAATTTCGGCTTGTGCCTGAATGTTGGTAAATCCTGTGGCGTTAAAGCTTGCCATCATGTGGTAACCGGTTTCGGCGGTTGGTGCAGGATCAGATCCTTTCCAGTTAATGGCACAGTACTTTTTAGGATTTCCCCAGCCGTCGTTGTCTCCTTTTTGGTCATGTGAAAAATCTAACCAGCCGCTGGCAACACCGGCACTGTTTACAAAAGATAACATGGCGGTATCGTTGTTGGCAGAGGCAAATGGGGCAACAACATCGGCATTGGCGGATTTAAAAAAATCCCAACCTGCAATCATATCTCCATCGGAAGTGTAGGTTGCAGTTACGTCCATATTGCCAGACATAATTACTTCAATGCTGGTTTCGGTAGCTCCAGTGCTCCATCCACCAAAAGTAAGTACGCTGTTTTCGCGGGCAGTTAAGGTTACGGTATCGCCGGCCTCATACATCCAATTGTTGTCGTTTGGTGTGGCATCTACCATGTAGTCGTTAGCACCGCCTTCCAACAGCACATTCAGCGTGTACGTATCCACAGCAGTAAATGCAGCGGTTAAAGCGGTATCGCTCATTACGGTTACTTCCAAAGGGTTTTCGGAGGAAACCGAATTCCCGTCCTTGTCCAGCCATTCGGTAAAGGCATACCCGAAGTTAGGCACACCGGTCAGGCTTACTTTTGTTCCTTCATCAACTACATCGGCTTTATCAGATTCCACCGTACCACCCTCGGCAGGGTTTGCACCGGTAGTTAAGGTATATTGCGGTAGCGCCACTACGGTTCCGCTTAAAAGTCCATCTATCTTAATGTTGGCAATTCCTACATTTTTACCCGGGTCGAAGGCGTATATGTATACTTCCAGAGACGAAGTTCATTCCATAGCGGCTATCCCCATTGCGCTTACATCCAGGTTAACATCGTAGGTGGCATCCGGATAACTGTCGTCATTTTTTCTGTCCGGTTTAATGCCTGTTTGCAGCGAAGTGCTCACACCTGCAGCATCTTTCCATACCACATCAATTAAGCCGCCTCCTGTACCAAAGCGCTCGCAATTAAACGAAATGGAGGTGGGGACAAAGGTTAAGCCGGTTACCGGAGTAACATTGAAACTTACCACATCATCGGCGGTCACTGAATTGTTTTTTTGACCGGGTGTAAATTTGGAAAAGGTAACCCCATTCTCGGCTCCGGTTTCTGTTCCGTTATAGCTCAGGTTAGCAGCTACAGTAACACTTTCGGGCTTCCAGAAACCTTCGTGAAGGTAGCTTGCAGCCTGATCTGCAGTTCCCTGGTCAAATGCCCAGTTTATGGTTGCAGCTTCACCGCTTAAGGTGGTTGGAAGCTCGGTTACCACCTCAAAATAATCGAGGTTAAAAAGCCATCCTGAGGCAGCACTGGTAAACACAAGGTACAAATCGTGGGTACCGGTGGTGGAGGTAATGGCGGCAGAAACGGGCGCACCATAGGTGGTTCCGGCGGGAACTTCGGCCGTGGCAATAAGGGTACCGTCCACCGCATCCAAACGAAATTCAACATTTCCGCCATCGTACGCATTGGCATCTACATTAAATTGGGTATAAAAGGCATCAAATTCAACCCCTGCGAATTTAATCCAGGTCCCATTTTTCACGTAGCCTACATTTCCACCACCTGACAGGCTGGCATTGGTTTCGGCTTTTGCACCAGAAGCTTCATCAAATGTTTCCGCTTCTATTCGTTGCACGGTTGCACCGCGCGCCATTATTCCCATCAACATGAAAATAATTGAGAGATAAAATCCTTTTTTCATTTACTCTTAGTTTTTAAGTGTTAGTTTAATGCTTGTTGCATTCGTGGGGAGGAATGTAAAAAGCATTGAAAAATAGCACTTTAGTGTGTTTTTGGGTGGGGGTGAATGAACATTTGGCAGGGGGCAAATGGCAGGAGGCATGGCTGTGAGTACAAAAAACGGGGTTGCGTATTTTGCGTATGGGGGTGCTAATGTTCAATGTGAAAATAAAAATTGAAATACGAATACACTTGAAGTTGAAACGTCAGGAAACTTTTTGGAATGGGAAAAATGAAATGTTGTGCACAACGTGCGGCTGCAATGGTATTAAATGTAAAGCTGGCAAAGGGTTTTCCGGTGATTTCGCTAACTAAAAACGGGAGGCAAAAAGTGTTTACATAACCGGCATGTAGTAGCAAAAGGCGGTAAACAGCCTGCCTGAGCGTGCGTAGGACCAGGGTCAAATGTTCCGTTTATGTGTTTGGCACCTTCGGCGTGCGTATGGCAGAAAGATGAACGGTCAGCGGTCATTCCACCCTTTTCCATCCATTATTTTCGGAATGCACTTTTCGATGCGGGCATACCGGGTTTTAGCCTGTTTGGCCTGGTTGAAATATATAATGTATCCCCGTTTTCTGCCTGGTGTCAAGGCTTCAAAGGCTGTTTTTAGTAAAGCATTTTCAGTCATCATTTGTTGCAGTTCATCCGGGTAATCTAAAGATGCTTCCTTTTTAAATTCGATTTTTTTTCCTGCCTTTTCAATTTCTATGGCTTCGGCAATATAACTTCTGAGAATCATCTCCAACTCAAATACCTGTTTTACATTGGTAAACTTAAGTAAGCGGGCGGCCTGCGCGTTTTCTCCCTGTTTCTCCAATGCCCGGTGCGGATCACTGAGCAACGCACCTTTGAAAAAACTCACCGAACAGTAATTTTTAAAGGCACTTAGCATCAATACGTTTTTCTTTTTGTACGTGTAACAAGGCATGCCCCATTTACATTCTTCCGCAAGTCCGCAGCTTTGCAGTACCATGCGAAGATGCCTGAGTACTTCTTCCCAGGTATGCACCTTGCATTGCGGGGTTCCGCCAAATTTGCAACGGCCACAACCGTCGGTAAAGTACTCATCTACGTTAACTGTCATCATATGGTTTTTCTTTTGTGCGGTGGCAATACGTGGTACGCACCACCATTAAACCTCGTTCAGGTAAACACTTTGGAGGAAGTCCGGGTTCACGCACACCATACATCGGCACAAGAAAAGGATGCTTTGTTCCACACAAGCAGGGAATACGTTAGCGCAAAAATGCTTTGGATTTATTGGGGGCGGCTGTGTAGGTACTGCCTAATAGTGGTTTGGTATGTATGAAAACTCAGGCCATTTATCTTGTTTTTTGGTATTTAAAAATATTTACCTAAATTTAACACGAAATTTACAAAGACAAAAGCTATGAAAAAAAGTATACTTGTGCTTGTGGGCACTGTTGTGGGACTGTTGAGCACATTTTCGCAAACTCCCTTTACTACCAGTATTTTAGAGCCACGCGTTGTTCGGCAGGTAAATGCACCCGACACTGATGAAAAGCGTTACGCGCCGGTAACGGAAAAACAGGAAATTATCAATGTATTGTCAGGGAATGACGAAGACACTACTAAAATGGAGTCGGCTACACAGGATGTGAGTTTTTTCAGCAACAGTGGGTTGTCGCTTAGCTTATTGAATGAGGGCGAATCGCGCGTTTCTGTAAATACACAGGTATTGCATTACAAATTGTATGTGGCCAGCCCCAAAGATGAAAATACCTATTCCAAGTACCGTATTAACATTCCCTTAATGTTATTAAGCAAACTATCCACCAACTACGATTCTATTCGGGCCAGCTCAGCTTTGGATGCCTTGGATTACCAGGGTTCTCCGGTAACGTTGCGGGTAATGCCATCCGTAAAATTATCGTTTAAAAATTACAACGATGTGCTGTTTCTTGGCGCGTATGCCGATGCACGCGTGTTAAATTCTTACAGCATTGAGCAGGATAAATATTACTCAGACATTATTGGTTCTTTTGGAGCGGGGTTTACCTACCAGGGCGATGCCAGCGCATCTCCATACGATCAGGATATGAATTATTACGATGGTAAATTTTCATTCTCTGCCATGTTTCAATTGGCTACCGGAAAGCAGGAGGTAATATCCAGCATGTTTAACACCACGGATAAAATTGCCATGTCATTGCAGGCTTTTTTAATTGTGAAACTTTTTGAAAAAGAGTCGCTCAATTTGCGCATTGGTTACCAGCAATTTTTTAAGTCGACCATTAACGGTACCAAAACCAATATATCTATTGCCCTTGGAATTTAATTTTTGGAGATACTGTAAAAAAAAATACAGGCCCGGTTAAAATAACCACGGCCTGTATTTTTTTTGTTATCGGAAGGTAGACTATTGTACCATAAGTTTTACGGTATGCCTTGGGGTGTTATCTCCTGTAATTTGCACAAGGTACTGTCCTGCTTTTAAGGTCTGGATGTTTATGCGATGCAATCCTTGCGGTTTATATGCATTGTATACTGATTTTCCACTTAAGTCGAAAATTTCTACCCGGGCGTTCCCTACCTGTGTTAAGTCGAGCTGAAACTCTTGATTTGCCGGATTAGGATAAACCGTGGCCAATTTACTCTGAATAACATCGTTTACTCCCACATTGTCACCTGTAATGGTTACATAGGTAGTGTCTGAACTCACGTAATCGTTGTTGTATTTTGCCAATGCAATAATCTGGTGGGTACCGCCACGCAAACCTGTAAATACGGTATCCACATCTTCTTTATTAAATGAAAAGGCTACTTCACCATCAATTAAAACGTCAAAAGACTCCAGCGTATACCTGTATTTATAAGAAGAGGTGATGAGGCGGATGGAATCTTTTACATCAAATTCGGCATCCGGTATAGGATAGGCCACATAGGTGGTAAGGTATTTTCGTTTCCACGAAGCAAAAGATGATTTAACGGTAGCCCCTGAAGTATTGTACCAGCTATAGCCATTTCTACGTTCATGTCCAATTTCAGCAATTGAACTTACGGGAATACCATCGCGGTCACAGAAAAAAGGCGTGCTGTTTTCAAGGGTATAAAAGCGAGCCCACATGTCGGAGGCATTCTCATCCAGAACAATTCGCTTATCGCTCTGTCCACTTGTGTTGGTAAAATCTTCCAGGCGTTGTCCGGTAATTTTCACATTATCGTACCAGCGGGCGCCCATGTAAATGGCACGCATAATGTCATCAGAAGGGTCATTCATGGACATTAACAAGGATAAAATTCCCTCCGATTCCATTCCACTTAACGAGGCCAGTTCATACGATCGTGCCTCAGAAGGTTCAAGGGTGCGGTAATCGTGCTGTGCGCACCAGGAGGTAAGCAGGCCATTTTGAACGTACTGTGTTTTTAAAATACAATCTATCCCTTTTTCATAGGCCGCTTTTGCTTTGGCCACCATTTCATCATTTAGTTTAAAAGAGAAGGTTCTGCTTTGGGTATACACATCGAAAAGCATATCCAGAACGTTTACCATAGC
>JAUIMD010000110.1 GCA_030433225.1 Bacteroidia bacterium | reverse complement strand
AAGGAATGCTTTCAGATGACAAGGATTCCTTAGTTTTAGATGAAAGTGCCGGTGTTGCAATTTCATTTATGAGTTCGGCAGACACCAGAGGCATTGCTTCTGCTCAGGTTGAATTCTCTTTAATGGATTCTGTAATCAATGACTTCTCTGCTTTTGTTAAAGTAGTGGATGCACTTACTCTGACTTCTGAAATTAGCAATGTTGTAATTGATGACATTATTGCTTTCAAATACACCGCAGACGGAAAAATGTACTACGGTTATTTGACAATTGATGAAGTAACATCCATTGGAATTGGAGATGAAGAAAACGAGAAAAAAGATTAGAACACCGATTCAAGTCAAATTATAAAGACCGGCCCCGTGCCGGTCTTTTTTTTGCCATTAACCAATGCAGCCAAAAATTATTGTGTTGTGTACTCTGGTAAAATATTCTAATTTAGCGACCATAGCTGCAAATATCTGTTAAATACAATTCTCTACATGCAAAAAAGCTTTTTAGCGCTACTGCTATACTTATTTCTGAGTACGATGGCTACGCATGCGCAAACCAAAATACTTAAAGGGGTGGTGCTTTCGGGCGAATCCAACGAAGCCATTCCCGGGGCAACCGTTCAAATACCCGGCACCGGCAATGGTACTGTTACCGGAAACGATGGAACCTTTTCGTTTTCGATACCGGATACAACCCTGTGGATTCGCATTTCGTTTATCGGCATGCAAACAAAAGAAGTAGAGGTGCGTAACCTACAATACCTTGAAGTAGTGCTGGAACCAACGGCAGAAACCATGGATGAACTCGTAGTAGTTGCCTATGGAGCGCGTGCCAAAAGCAGCTTAACCGGAGCAGTAGGTATCGTAGAGGGTGAACAGTTGGAAGCTGTACCCATTGCCAGTTTCGACAATGCCTTACAGGGAACCGTGGCCGGCCTAAACGTGGTATCCAATTCCGGTATGCCCGGGCGTGCTTCCGACATTACTATTCGTGGAATAAATTCCGGGGGAGCTGGTTCATCCCCACTTTATGTGGTGGACGGAGTCCCCATTTCGGCAGGTGACTTTTCCTCCATCAACCCCAGCGATATACAAAGTATTTCGGTGCTTAAAGATGCTTCAGCTACTGCGTTGTATGGATCAAGAGGAGCAACCGGAGTTATTCTGGTTACTACCAAAAAAGGAGAAAAAGCAGAAAAGGCCCGCATCTCGTACCGGGGTGCAAGCGGTGTAACACAAGCGGCTACTCATAA
The DNA here is from genome assembly GCA_030433225.1 of Bacteroidia bacterium. Taxonomy (GTDB): domain Bacteria; phylum Bacteroidota; class Bacteroidia; order Bacteroidales; family UBA5342; genus JAUIMD01. The sequence goes on along the minus strand of JAUIMD010000110.1, from coordinate 5,386 downwards.
ATTCAACCAAATGTCTACCACCCAAAAGCTGGACTACGAAGAGTATTTGGGGCTGCGCACCAGCGGCCAGTACAACCGCGATAGCCTGGAACAAACCAACACCAACTGGTTTGATGCCCTAACCCAGACTGGCAAAATGCAATCCCACGAAATTTCGATTTCCGGTGGTAAGGATAACCTCACCTATTACGTTTCAGGTGGGTATTACAACGAATCCGGGATTGTTCCTACCGCTGGGTTTACCCGTTACAGCGGCAAAGTAAACCTGGCATCCGAGGCCACAAAATGGCTGCACATTGAAGCCAACACCACCATAACATACGAAGACGTTGCTAACTCCGTAACCCCCGAAAGAGGAGACCTTAACGGTAACGTTTTTAACCCGGTGTTTCGCTCCTATCTCGAAAACCCCTACACCTCCCCTTACCGTGCCGATGGCAGTTATGCCCAGGTAGAGGACGGGTTGTTTTGGGCCAATCCACTGCAGCACCTGGAACTCAACCCATCAGGCCTGGGACAGTTTTTGTTTTTAGGAAATTATGCGGCCGAAATTCGATTCACTGACCAACTGAAGTTTAAAACCACAGCGGGCATCCGTTTTTTGGATGTAGTGCAAAGCAGTTACGTTAGCCCAAAATCAGCATGGGGGCTGGAAACGGACGGATCGGTATCGCGCGCGATGTTACGCGACTACAACATCACCAATACCAACCTGCTGATGTTTAACAAAACCATAAACGCCCACAAAATAAATGCCTTTATAGGGCAGGAAAGTTACCAGGAAAAAACAGAAGATTTTGGCGCATACGGGGAAGGGCTCCCCAACGAAATTGTGGATGTGCTGGATGCTACCGCCAATCCACAATCGGTAAGTGGAAACATCAGTGAAGCAACGATGCTTTCGTTTATGGCGACTGCCAACTATAGCTTTCGCGAAAAACTGTTTTTAGATGCCTACTTCCGTTACGATGGCGCCTCACGCTTTGGAAAAAATGTTCGATGGGCTCCCTTTTGGTCAGTAGCAGGAATGTACAACCTGGGACAGGAAGAATTTATAAAAAATGCCCGTGCCCTGGATTTTCTAAAAATCAGGATGAGCTACGGAATAAACGGGAACTGGCAATTTGGCAATTATAACCACCTTGCACTGTACGCTTCCGGCCCCACCTACCTCGATCAACCGGGGGGGGCACCCGATCCAGGAAATCCCGGCAACGAAAACCTCACCTGGGAAACCTCACGCATGTTTAATACCGGCATTTCTTTTGGCCTGTTTAACAAGCTGAATGTGGACCTTGAATTTTACAACAACACCACTACCGACATGATTTACTTCGTTCCGTTTTCCTTTACCAGTGGGTACGGTGGCGGGTACGACAATGTAGGCGACTTGCGGAATACCGGTATTGAAACTACCATAGACTATACGCTTGTTCGAACAGAAAAGGCATCGTGGAAGGTAGGCATGAACTTTGGGTATACGAATAACCGTTTCATAAAACTGTACGATGATCGTGAAGAAATTATCAGCGACTTCACCATTCAAAAAGTAGGCGAATCGCTCGGAACCTTTTACCTCGTGCGTTATGCCGGCGTGAACCCCGGTAACGGCGCCGTTAACTGGTACGATAAAGACGGAAATGTTACCACTACATACAAAGCCAGCGATGCGGTGGTAATGTCAGGCAAATCCTCTATTGCTCCATGGGCAGGTGGATTTTCCTCGCAATATACATATGGTGGATTTTCTGCTTCGGTGTATTTTTCGTGGATGGCCGATAAATGGCTGATGAACAATACACGCTATTTTACCGAAAACAGCGATTTTGCCCAGTACAATCAGTCGGCCAAGGTGCTGGATTTTTGGACGCAACCCGGCGATATTGCCCGTTACCCCGACCCTCGCCTCACGGGAACGGGACAAATGCAGTTTGACGAACGCCTGCTGGAAGACGCTTCGTTTATGCGACTAAAAGAGCTCACCTTCGCGTATAGCCTTCCAGCCAAATTGTTACAAAAAACCAAGGCGCTGGAGGCATTTAAAGTATACCTTACCGGCTACAACCTCCTTACGTTTACCAAATATTCGGGGCAGGATCCGGAAATCAGTTCATCCATCGATATTGGAAACTACCCCCAGGTGCGCACCTTTAGTGTAGGAATTGAAGCCGGATTTTAAAGCACAATTGTCATGAAACAGAAACTCTTACATATCGTTTTGATCGCCTCCGTTTTTTTGACCGGATGCCAGGACTTTTTGGTGAAATACCCACACGATGCATTGCCCATTGAAAATGCTTTTACCACCGAAGATGACATTGAAGTAGCCCTTCGTGGCGTTTATTCGGCCTTTAAAAGCGCATCGTATTACGGGCGAAATTTTGTGGTCATTCCTGATATTATGACCGATCAGGTAATTTCAGTACTGGGTTTTAGCAACGAATTTGAATCGGTGTACCATTGGGGATACAGTGCCAGCGACCAATACGTGACATCGGCCTGGCAAATTATGTACCAGGTGATTAGCCGCAGCAATACCATCATTGAAAATGCCGACCACGTGAGTGGAAATGAAGCATCCCTGTTGCACATGAAAGGCCAGGCATATGTAGCACGTGCCCTGGCGCATTTTGATTTGCTTCGTTTGTACGGTTCCAAATACATACCTGTAACCGGAGAGAACGATTTAGGGGTTCCTTACAAAAGCACCTTTAGCATTGCCGATGTGCCCCGTGATGCCATGGAAGTGGTATACAACAACATCATTGACGATTTAAACACCGGTATATCATTAATGGATGAAGAGGCATCCACCCAGGTAGAATACCTGAGCCCGGCAGCGGCTTATGCGCTTTTGGCTCGCGTTTACTTGTATAAAGCCGACTACCAACAAGCCATTGAGTATTCCACGCACATTATTGATGAGTACGATTACAAATTAGTGAGCGATAACGATTTTAGAAACATGTGGCGTTTTGACGAGGGGGATGAAATTATCTGGAAAATTGGCCTTACCTCTACCGATGCCGCCGGTAATAATCCCGGGTACAGCTATTACAATAATTCGCAGGGATTGCCCAACCCCGATTATGTGCCTTCAAATGCCTTTTTGACCCATTTTAGCACAAATGATATCCGCTACAGCTCCTATTTTGTTACGGAACCGACCCGTTACGACAACAATACGCGAGTTTTAACCATGGTGAATAAATACCCCACAAATCCTGCATTTACGGGCATTTCCAATGCCAACGGAGCCAACATGCCCAAGCCCATCCGCTTTGCCGAAATGTACCTGATTCGGGCCGAGGCCTATGCTATGACCGGTCAAAACGCACGGGCATGGGATGACCTGGTTACCCTGCGCGAAACCCGCATTACCAATTACAACGGACGAACGCAACCGGCTCCTGCCGATGTGATGGCGGAGGTAAAACTGGAACGCAGACGTGAGTTTGCTTTTGAAGGACATTTATGGTTTGATTACAAGCGATGGAATGAAGGATTTGAACGACAGGGAAGAACCAACTCGGGCAACAACCAATATGCCAACGACCCTGAAAGCAAAGAAGTTACTCACACCGATTTCAGGTGGCTATGGCCCATACCGCAAGGCGAGGTGGAAGCAAACAGTCTCATTAAAGATCAACAAAACCCAGGGTATTAATGAAAGCGATCAACACACTATACCGCGTTTTTTGGGCAGGAGCATGCATGCTTGTTCTGTGGGCCTGTAGCGAAAACAACAATCCGCTGTGGAACAATAAAAACGCATTTTTATTTATCGATGAGCAGTATTACGAGGTGGATGAAGGAAGCACAACCACCACCACAGTACGTATTCCCATTGCCTCATCGCCCATTACCCGCGATATTTTAATAAGCTTTGAAACCGACACCCTTGGCTTTGGGAATAACGGTGCCGTTGAAGGACGCGATTACAAAATTATTTTCCCGAGTAGCAAACAGGTGAAATTAAGTGCGGGAAATGCCTACGCGTTTATTTCCATTGCTCCCATTAACAATGACGAGATGGAACTTGACAACCGGTATTTTAACCTGCGTCTTACGGCTAATGACCAAAACTTTCCCATGGGTGTGGATGGAACCGATACCACTGTTGTTGCCATTGTAGATGATGAACATCCGCTAAAAGAGTGGTTTGGCCCCTACCTGTTAACGTACCGTTCGTATGTGGATGAAGCCATGAAAGAAGCCGTAAACAGTATAAAGCGGGTACCGGGCAGCATTACCGATGTGGACGTACGTCTGGGCTATTTTTTTGATGGAGATACCTATGTGCGCGGTGAAATGGATACCCTGATGAATACCTTATCCATACCCTACGGGCAAACTACCTATAACAGCGATGGCGATATATTAAGGGTGTACGGCACCGATTCGCTGCTATCTGATATAATACAGGATGGGGCACTTATTGGCGATTTAGACCCGGTAAATTACACGGTTACTTTTCGAAATCCGTTTGTTTTAGGCACCATTACCAACGAGTCGCTGTCGTACGAGGATGTTTACATCAGGCCGGTGTTACGCAAATCGTCCAATTAGCATAGCGCTGTTTAACCACAATTATTGAGCTGCGGTGTGCGATTTATCTCGTGACCGGCGTTTATAAAAAGTGTTAAAGCAAAACACAAAACCGGCCCACTTTCCGTTTTTTAGCTATGTTCGTGTATTCTAGAATTCTAAGTTAATGAAATCATATATTTTTGCAGCTTTCCTGTTTGTTGGTTCCTTTTTATTGGTAAACGCTGCCCCCCTCTCCTTTATTGAGCAAACCGTAAACCAGCCCGACGGTAGTCATGTACACATTTACGCTTCAGGAGACGAGTTTTACCATTGGTTGCACGATAAAAACGGGTTTACGATCATCCAAAATGAAACCACAGGCTATTTTGTTTATGCCAAAAAGGAAAATGGAATATTAGTACCTACCAGCTTGGTACCCAACAAAGACAATCCTGCCGAACACAACATTTCTCCCTGGTTAAAAATTTCTACGGAGGAATACAAAGAACGGGTTGAAAAATTCAATAAACCTTTTGATGAATTTTGGGCGCAACGCCGTATGTTAAAGTCAGGGCAGGCATCAGAACTGCACCAAGGAGACCTGGTAAACCTGCTGGTGTTTATTACCTTCAAAAACGGTCCCGACTTTACTCAAAACCTGGGGCACTATAACCGTATTTTAAATACTGCCGAAACCTCAATGAACTCCTACTACAAAGAGGTTTCGTACAACAAATTAAATTTCACCACCTACTTTTTCCCGCAAAACAGCAACGAGTCGGTTACCGTGAGTTACACCGATTTTAATACCCGAAAATATTACCAGCCTTACAACGAAACAACCAATACCGAAGGC
>JAUIMD010000109.1 GCA_030433225.1 Bacteroidia bacterium | reverse complement strand
GGGCATTGCGCGACGTGTCTGCCAGGCGCTCGGTTACTCCCGATTCTTTCAGCAGGTTACCAAAAAACAGCATCCCCAGCAGCGGCAAAGCCGATGGCGAGATGAACGTGGTAAGCAGCAGGCATAAAATCGGGAAAATTACTTTTTCGGTTTTGGATACTGCACGCGGTGGTTTCATGCGAATGAGGCGCTCCTTTTTAGGAATAAGCAGGCGCATGATGGGCGGCTGAATTACCGGTACAAGCGCCATATACGAGTACGCGGCAATAGCGATGGCACCCATTAAATGAGGCGCCAGTTTACTGGATAAAAAGATGGCCGTAGGTCCATCCGCTCCCCCAATAATCCCTATGGCACCAGCTTCCTGTCCGCTAAAGCCCAGTGCTGCAGCACCCAAAAAGGTGGCAAAAATGCCAATTTGAGCAGAGGCTCCCAGCAGAAATAATTTGGGGTTGGATATAAGCGACGAAAAGTCGGTCATGGCCCCGATACCCAGGAAAATTAATGGTGGATAAACCCCTTGTTTTACGCCAAAATAAAGGTAATTCAGTACTGATCCTTCCTCGTACAAACCAATTTTGTATCCGGCCAAAAAGGGAATGTTTCCTAAAATTACCCCGGTACCAATAGGTACAAGCAGCAAGGGCTCATAATCGTATTTTATGGCCAGAAATATAAAAAACAGCCCAACGGCTATCATTATAAAGTTGGTGTAATGGGCGTTGGCAAAACCTGTAAATTGCCAGAATTGCAGCAATCCTTCCCCCGCAGTTACATCATGCACTGCCGGTGCGGTTTGCGCAAAAGCATCCAGGGTATTGAACATAAAACCGAGGGCAATCAGTACGGTAATCATGGCCAATGCTACCCATCGACGTTGTTGTTTGTCTTTGTTCGGCATGGTTTACTTTACATTTCAATTAATACTTCACCCTGTAATACGGCGTCGCCCACTTTTACTTTTATGGATGATACAACTCCGTCTTTTTCGGCTTTAATGTCATTTTCCATTTTCATGGCTTCCATAATTAAAAGGTTGTCGCCTTTTTTAACCTGGTCGCCCACGTTTACCAAAATTTTAAAGATGCTGCCGGGTAGGGGAGCTTTCACGCTTTCTCCGCCGGCTTTTTTCTGAATAACACCTTCGCCTACTTTTTTCACCACCGGTTTTCGTACCAAACGTGGTGTTTTGGAGGCTTTTACTTCCTGGTGTACTTCTATCTCGTATTCGGTTCCGTTCACTTCAATAATGGCAATGTTATCGTCGTAGCTTTTTAAATGGGTCGCATACTTATTGCCTTTTATGGTAAATTCAAAACGTTTCATTTCTGTTTGTTTTCGTTGTGTGTACGTGTTCTACGCTTATTTCATTAAAAGCCCTGGTTGTTTAATCCATAAATTTTCGAACTCCAGGGTGAGTACCGGCGTTGGATGCGCTTAATGGTAATAACGCCGCTTTCTTCGTCGTGCTGTTCGTTCAAATACATGTGCAGCGTCATGGCAATGGCTGCGTTCGTATCGCCCGAAATGTCATTGGAAGCCAGCGTTTCGTCTAATGCCAGTTTCCCTTCTTTGCGTAACTGGCGCTCAACAATGGTTTGATAAATTTTTGGAACCGCCATAAAAACAGCAATCAATACCACCAGTGCCACAAAAACAATGGCCCACCCGATAAAGGTAATGGTCCACGTACCTGAGGTTACTTCTAAAAAAGTCATTTGTTAGGGGTTTAAAGTGGAATGTTGCTGTGTTTTTTCAGTGGGTTAGACTGTTTTTTGGTTTGCAGGGTTTCAAACGCCCGTATAACTCTGAAACGGGTGTTGCGAGGCTCAATTACATCGTCGATGTATCCAAATGAAGCTGCGTTGTAAGGATTCGAGAACTTTTCTTCGTACTCGTTAATTTTTTCCTCCGCATATTTCAATTGTGCTTCTTCCCCTTCCAGGGCTGCAATGTTGCGTCCTTCAATTACTTCGATGGCACCTTCGGCACCCATCACAGCAATTTCGGCCGTTGGCCAGGCATAGTTAAAGTCTCCACGCAACTGTTTGCAACTCATTACAATGTGTGCACCGCCATACGATTTACGCAGGGTAACCGTTACTTTGGGTACGGTTGCTTCACCATAAGCAAAAAGTAATTTGGCGCCATGAGTAATTACGCCGGCATACTCCTGCCCTGAACCGGGAAGGAAACCGGGAACATCGACCAGGGTTAAAATGGGAATGTTAAAAGCATCGCAAAAACGTACAAAACGGGCTGCTTTACGGGAAGCATCACAATCTAAAACACCGGCTAAAAAGCTGGGCTGATTGGCAACAACCCCCACGCTTTGTCCACCCATGCGGCAAAAGCCAACAATAATGTTTTTGGCATAGTTTCGGTGTACTTCTAAAAATTCGCCATTATCCGCCACGCTATGAATTACTTCCATCATATCGTAAGGCTTATTGGCATTGTCTGGAATAATGCTGTTTAAGGAATCTTCTACCCGTTCAATAGGGTCATTGGTTTCTTCCAACGGTGCCTCTTCCAGGTTGTTTTGTGGCAGGTACGACATGAGCTTACGTATAAGCAACAATCCTTCCTCTTCGTTTTCCACTTTAAACTGGGAAACACCCGATTTAGAAGCATGCACATCGGCTCCACCAAGGTCGGCTACGGAAATGTCTTCACCGGTAACGGTTTTTACCACCTTAGGACCGGTAAGAAACATGTAACTGTTTTCTTCGGTCATCATAATAAAATCCGTTAGGGCAGGGGAGTAAACGGCTCCACCGGCACAGGGGCCAAAAATGGCGGTAATTTGCGGAATAACCCCGGAAGCCATGATGTTGCGCTGGAAAATTTCAGAGTATCCGGCCAGGGATCCAACCCCTTCCTGTATACGTGCACCGCCCGAATCGTTAATCCCAATAACAGGGGCTCCAACGTTCATGGCCATGTCCATTACTTTGCAAATTTTTTGTGCCAGCGTTTCGGATAAGGACCCTCCAAAAACGGTAAAATCGGTGGCATAAACGTACACCACACGGCCGTCAATGGTTCCATGCCCGGTTACCACACCATCGCCCAAAAACTTGGTTTTTTCCATGCCAAAGTTGGTACAGCGATGCGTCACAAACATATCCAATTCTTCAAAACTACCTTCGTCCAGTAAAATGTCAATGCGCTCGCGTGCCGTCATTTTACCTTGAGAATGTTGTTTCGCAATTCTTTTTTCTCCGCCACCTAATTTTGCTTCGGCGCGGAGGTCTACTAACTTTTTAAGCTTATCCTGGTTGTTCATTTTGATACCTGCTAAGGATGATTAAGCATTGGGATCTTCACACAATTCGGTTAATACACCAAAGGTGGATTTTGGATGTAAAAAGGCAATGTTTAAGCCTTCAGCTCCTTTACGGGGAGCCTTGTCGATTAAACGAACGCCTTTGGTCTCAATGGCTGTAAGTCCTTCGGCCAAACCGTTTACCGCAAATGCCAGGTGGTGAATTCCTTCGCCTTTTTTCTCAATAAACTTACCAATTGGGCCTTCAGGATCAGTTGATTCCAGTAACTCAATTTTGGTTTGACCCACTTTAAAAAATGCAGTTTTTACTTTTTGGTCGGCTACCTCTTCAATGTTGTAGCATTTTAAACCTAAAACATTTTCGTAATAAGGAATTACTTCTTCGAGGTTTTTTACGGCAATACCAATGTGTTCAATGTGTGTTGGAGTCATATCTAACTATTTTAATATTTTGTGTTATTAAGTGTAATTTATTATCGAAGTAAAGGGTGCAAAAATACTATTAATCAAAGTATTTTCAAGTGTATTCATTTGAATTATAGGGGCACCCGTGTAATTTGGAACTGGTAAAGATAAAAGCAAGTAAACCCGAGCATGTTCCGACAATTGGAAAATGATAAGCCATTTTTGCGGATTATTGTAAGGTGAACTGTACGAATTAATAGCAAGAAGTAAGCTGCCTGAAACTTCAGGTAATTACAACATTTCCTGTTTTTTCAATACCTCCAGTAAAACCTTACTAAATGCTTCGTTATTTGCTTTGGTGTAGCGAACGTCGGTAAAAACCTGTGCCAGGGTTTCCTTGTTGTTTTCGGCCACAAATTTCCGGTTTTCGGGCAGGTTTTCTTTGATGTGGTACCATTGGTCAATGTGGGCAGGCGTGTAGTCGGTGTAGGTTTCCTGGTGTATAATGGCATCCAGCGGCAGGCGGTCGGTCTGGGGTGGATGCTCATCCGGATAGCCAAGCGTAAGTGTTGTAATGGGTACCACACCCTTGGGAAGGTGTAAAATGTCAATTATTTTATCGGCAGTATACAAGGTGGTACCCAGGTAACAAATGCCCAGGCCCTTTGCTTCTGCGGCAATGCAAACATTTTGGGCGGCAATAATGGCGTCAACTGCAGCGGTTTGAAACGAAAGAAAATTGTTGTAACCCGGCTGGGCATTTCTGGCTTTACACCATTGGTTAAAACGGTTGAAGTCGGCACAAAAGGTTAGCACCACGGGAGCGTTTTTTACCATAGGTTGATTAAAATGACACGGCGCCAGCTTTTCTTTAAACGCTGCACTACGCGTTACCACAATACTGTACACTTGCATATTTCCGGTATTACTGGCCCGGCAACCAGACTCCAAAATCTGGCGAAGCACGGCTTCATCCACATCTGTATTTTTGTATTTGCGTATGCTTCTGTGTGTGTTTAAAAGTTCCATGGTGCAAGCTTTTGGATGTTATAAGGCGTGTTGAGCCTTGTTTTTGAACGACCGACAAAGGTGATAATTTTAACTTATCGGAGCAAAAATACCCCAGATTATCTCTACATTTGGGTTATAAACAGGCGAAATGGAAAACACCAGAAGCAAAATAGAAGCACAAATAAAACGACTAAATAACCGCTTACCCGCTTACCTCTCCGATAAGGTTACGGATATTACTCAGCTAAAAACCGAAATTAAACGGCACAAACGCAAGGCCGTGGCTGACCGTACCCGAAATTTTTTTATTGTAATGTTTATTCTTGCCATTGCGGCATTATTTATTGGCCAGGAGAGTTATTATTACATGGGTGGAATTGCTTTTTTTGCTGCACTGTTTCTGGTATCTCCAACCGCTAAATCAGCGCGTATCGTTTCTTATGCCCAGCAAAAGGTGTTTTTGTTGCAATTGCTCGAAACACTTCCTACCCATGAACCTGAAAAAGAACTGCCCAGGGAACTGCCTAACGGGGGAATGGAATTTATGGTTGGGTTTGATTAAGCTCCTGAATAAATGCTGGCCTATAGGTATTTGGCCGTTTTAAAACCGGTAGTTAAATCCAATGCTTATGAGTTCTTTAAACTGGAGTTTAGGGCCGTATTCATCCACCTCTTCTCCGTCCTCATTAATGGTAGTACCGGTTTTAAATTTCACGGCGTCATCGTACCTGAAATGGAAACTCATTTGCGCCGAAAGCAGGTGATTAATTTGAAAGTTTACAATGTTTTCCCAGTCCATATCAATGCGCCGCATAAATTTTTTGTAATCGGTAAAAAAATACAGTTTTGATTTGAGGTGCACTTGCTTGGCCAGGGGATAATTGGCCTCGGCACGTATGTATCCCCCAATTTCCTCTTTCTTATTTTCACCCTCCGGTATACCGTATTTTTGTTCGTTGTATTTGGCTGTATCGCGCATGTAAGTGAGTTTGTACGTTAAGGGCGACAAAAACAGCGAGAGGGTTTTCTTTTCCTTATAATCCATACCGGCAGAAAGGTAGAAACGGGCCGGTGCCAGAAAACCGGATTCCGGAAATTCCTTTTTCTCGTCGGAACTGGCATAGCCGTTAAAAAGCTGGGTGTTAAAATCCATATTCGAGGAATAATACCACTTGCTGTTTTTCGATGTTTTTAAACCAATGTTGGAGGTGATGCGCAGGCGGTCTTCATTTTTTCGCATGCTTTCCCCTTCCTGCTGTATGGCACCCAGCCTGAACTCTCCATAATTTTCCCACTTAAAATTCTTTTTGTTGTAATCGGCATCCATGGTAACAATGCCCAGCAAAGAGAAAAAACCTTCACCCCCGTTTTCCCACTCCGTTACCGAGCTTTGGTTCAGGTGTAGCGAAGTGTTGCCGCGTATGCGCCACGGACTGGCCTGTATCAATTTTTTAGTGAGTTTCTCAGGTGCGGCAATCATGTTTTTATCGTTCATTACATACTTAAGTTTTAAGTCGGTAATGTTTGATAAATAGGTATTGCCACTTTGAGTGGGCGGATCCGGCAAATCGTCCCACCTGCGGGTAACCAGCTCAGGGTATTTGAGAATGATATTTTCACGCGAGGCGAAAAATACCTGCACGGCAGTAGACTGCGTTATTATGCCATTATTTTGTGTCGTGTCGCCCGTAAACCAATTGGTAGTGTACAAACTGGGGGCACTTTTAGGCAGGTAGCCATACGCCTGATGATCGAAATATGGTACAATCTCCAAAATGTAGGGGTTTATGGTATCGTTGTATAAATCCCAGTTTACCATACGAAAGCGGTTAAAATAGGTGCGTTTATTCACTACCAGCGAGGCTTCATAAGCCGATAGCAACCTATCCGATTCAGGCAGGGAACGTATACTTATGTCCCAAAGGGGTTTAAATACATTGGGTGCTGTCGCCGTTGTATCATTCACCTGGGTAAGGGTGTCTGGCTGTTGAATGGAGTCCAGGGCCATGGTTACCATGGCATCCAGCATGCTGCCTGATTCA
>JAUIMD010000108.1 GCA_030433225.1 Bacteroidia bacterium | reverse complement strand
TTTTTGTAGGCTACATTCACCTCATCGGCAAAGCCTATGGCTCGTTTCAGCGTAGCGTTTTTTTGGTTGGAAATGGGCACCGACTGCGTAAACACCTTAAAATCGGTGAGGTAAATTCGGGGGTCGGCTTCCTGCTTGTGTACTTCTTCCGGGAAAAAAGTAGTAAGGCCCTCCATCCCGCCAAAATACATTTGCCCACCGGGCGATTGAAATGCTGCACCATAATGAAACTGGTTGCCCTGTATGCCGTCATATTCGTAGTAGGTCATCACGTTTTCCGTTTCCGGATGAAACGCCACCAGGCCATTGGCTGTACTGACCCAAAGCACACCTTCAGCATCTTCCAGCATGCAATAGGTTAGGTTGCTCGGAAAACCAGCCTCCTTACCATAATACCGCACGGCTCCTTCGTATTTATCGTACAAGGCAATTCCCTTATCGCTCGTCATAAGCCAGTTTCGCCCTTTGCTGTCTTCAAAAAAGCTGCGCGTTTTTTCCTTAAATTCACGGATTACACCTGTACCCGGCCGGTATACCCTGGTAGTTTCAGAACCTACCCACAAATCGTTTTCATGATCGCCGCCCACCCAGTTTACGCCATTAACCATGCCATCGAGTGCCGGGTGTCGCACAAACCGGTCTTCCTCCAAAAGGTACTCGTCGAGGCCATTTCCAGTGCCAATCCATACCCGGCCCGTTTGGTCGGTAAATACATCCCAAATGGTATTGTTGGAAAGCGAATGGACATCTCCCTCCCTATGTTGATAGGGCTGTATTTCTCCGGTTTTTCGGTGATAGATGTGCACCCCGCCGTTGAGGGCTCCAATAATAATTTTTTGCGAGCCAATGGGGGCGATGCATTTAATGCAATTGTTGCTTAATGCCGTATTTTCGGAGGTAAGGTAGCGCACCAAACCGCTATTACGGTTGATAATGTTAATGCCACCACTCTCGGTACCAAGCCAAAGCTGCTGCTCGTCATCTTCCCAAATGGCATAAATTTCAGCATTGTTTAAAAACCCGGTATTGTTTTGGCGCGCAAAGTAATTGCGGAATGCCGTTTTTCGCTGCGAGAGGTAACTTAATCCTGCCCGGGTAGCCACCCAAACATCTCCTTTATTGTCGTGAAATATTTTTACGACGGAATTGTGCGCCAGCGATTTTGCATTTAAAGGATCGTTGAAGAAATGTTGCAAATGCCCTGTTTGAGGGGTATACGCAAACATTCCACCGCGCGTACCCAGCCACAACACCCCGGCCGCATCCTGCCGGATGCAGTTTACTTTGGCACTGCGCTCGTAGGCATCCAATTGAGTTAAGCGCCTGAAACTACCGGTACTGTCACGATACAACAAACCATTGGTGGAGGTTCCCACCCACAAGCGCTGCTGCTTATCGATGTACACATCCAGAATATCATCTTTTACTGCGGAATAAGTGTCGTGTATGCGTTGCACGTTACCGCTGCCCGGATCGTAACAATCCAGACCGCTTTTGGTGCCGATCCATATCCTGTTTTGGGCATCAACAGCCAATGCACGCACATAATTGTCACTAAGGGAGTTTGTATGTCCGGGCAAATGCCGAAGCCTTGTTTCTTCACCGGTGCGGGCATCCATTTTAAGCACCCCATCTTTACCGGCCAGCCAAAGGTTTAAGGCCGAATCGCGGGCAATTCGTTTAACCGATCCCCCGCTAACCAACGGCTTGTTACCCGTGGTGTAAGGTTCAAAACGGTCCCAATACAAGTTGTAGTAAAAGAGCCCCAGGTCCTCCACACCTACCAACAGGGTGTCCTGGTGCAACTGAAAAAAATCCCGCACCAGGTAATCGTTCACCTGCAGGGTGTCGGAAACCACCAGCGGATACCTTTTAAACACCATCCCGTCAAAGCGTTCAATTCCGGATCCTGTGCCTACCCACACCCAATCGTAGCTGTCCTGAAAAACGGCCGTAATGTAATGGTCAGATAAGCCCTGACGCGTACTGTAATTATCGAATTTAAAATTCTGGCGTTGTGCCCATACAGGAAACACCAGGCTAAAAATCCATATGCAAATGATCCTTCTTTTCATGCCTTGAGCGAGGAAATGTTTTTACCTCCTGTTGGATGCTGCCGCACCCCGGGGGTACACGTAACGAAAATAGAAAAAAAGGCCCATTCCGCCAGTAAATGGCAGAAGCGGGCCTTCATTGTTCACAAGGTAATTCTAATTCAGTATACTAAACAGCAGCGATTTGCTGTAGTCATCGGTACGCAAACGCACCAGGTACATGCCGGCTTTTAATGGATTTTGTGCCGCATTAAAATCATATTGATAGGAACCGCTGAGGTTTTTCACCGTTTCCTGCTCTACCAGGTTGCCGGCCATGGAATACAAACGAATTTGTAAATCGGCCTGTTGCGGCAATTTCATACGAAGCGTTACGGTACTGCTGGATGGATTGGGGAACAGGCTGCATTCCAGGCTCTGTTTGAAACTCGTTTCATGGATGGGATCCACGGCGGTAACCGTTTCCGAAAAACTAAACCAGTCAACCTGGCAGATTCCTTCCTCCGCCCCCCGGTATACCAGGTATACATCCCGTATACCGTCAATATCGGCAATTTCGCAGGTTTGGAACGTATACGTCTGCAAGTCGGCCGTAGGGGCAATGGGTAAGGTGCCTGCAACGGTACCATCGGGGCTATCCAGCACAATGTCCAGCGTTCCCCCTGCAACCGACGAAAGCACTGTTGCAAAGCGGGTATCGATTTCTCCCGTAAAATCCACATTTTTAAAGACAAGGTAGCTGCCAGATCCGGCTAATTTAACGCTCATGCTGCCTTCGGGTATACCCACAAAACCTGCCTGGGCCGATTTTCCTTCCAGGTGTTCGGCCTGCAATACATCGTAGGGATTTTGGCGATAGGTTTCGGCTACGGTAGCAGCAGTGGTTGTAATTTCGCCCGTTACCCGAATGTCTTCCGCCGATGCACCTATCCAAATATCCACCTTACCATCTTCCACTTTAAAGGTCCGGCTATCGGTATCGTAGTAGCGTAAAGCCTCATGCTTCAGCCAAAAGGTTACCGTTTGGGTTTCACCAGCTTTTAAGGCCACCCGCTTAAAGCCCTTCAGCTCTTTTTTAGGGCGTTCCAAAGCCGATTGCGTATGCGCATACAATTGTACAACTTCGTCGCCATCCACTTCGCCTGCATTGCTTACGTCCACACTAATGGCAATGGAATCGCCGGGTTGCAGGGACACATTGCCAAACGACAGATTGCTGTATGTAAAGTCGGTGTAGCTGAGTCCAAACCCAAACGGATACAAAGGCTCGCCCTCAAAATACATATACGTACGGTTGTTGCGTATGTTGTAATCATGCATATCGGGCAAATCTTCCAGCGCGGCATACCAGGTGGTGGTTAATCGTCCGGCAGGGTTGTAATCGCCAAAAAGTACCTCGGCCAATGCCGTACCCTGTGCCTGCCCGTTGTACCAGGTGGACAGGATAGCGGGCACGTTTTCCTGTGCCCAGTTAATGGCGAGCGAAAAACCGTTTACCAGAACCAGAATGGTATTTGGGTTGGCCTCAAAAACGGCCTGTATTAATTCGTTTTGTGCCCCCGGCAAATCAATGGACGGCCGGTCGACGTATTCATCCGCAACGCTTAAGTCGGTGCCACACACCACAACAGCCACATCGGCATTTTTTGCCAGCGCAACCGCTTTGTCAAACTCGGCCTGCACCTTGTCGCCATTTATGTCGCAGCCCCTGGCAAAGCCAATTTTTCCGGAACCATCCAGTGGGTCGGTATCGCCCGGGTTGTACACCTGAAACCAATTGAGATTGAACAGGTAACCAGAACCTCCCCCGAAACGCAGGTATACATTTTGCATGCCGGACAGTGGCGCAATATCAAGGGTAACGGTGGTCCACTCCTGCCATCCCCCGGTGGATGGTACTTCCACTTTTCCAAGGGATGTTCCCCGCGGGCTATCTACCAAAACCTCTATGGTTCCGGAGTTTTCACCGGCAACCCGGAAATCAATTTTAGACTTACCGGCACCAAAATCCACCTGAAAATTTACGTAGTTCCCACTGTTGATGTACCCAATGTTGCTCCCGCCTTCATCACAGGGTTCGGTACGGATACCCCCTACTTTGGCGGTAAAATGTTCTGCCTCATATTTTCCGTTGGCAATGTTCACCTCAAGTTTATCGGCAATGCCCTGCAGGGCTGAAACCGATATGTACGGGCTTCCACTATAGCCCCCCAATTGTACGGCGTTGGCGTTGGGCCCAATTACGGCTATTTTATTGATTTCGCTTTTCTTCAGGGGTAAGAAGGAGGCCTCGTTTTTCAGCAACACAATGGATTCTTTTGCGGTATGCAAAGCCAGATCGCGGTGGCGCTTTCCATCCAAAAGACTATCCGGTATGGTGTGATAAGGCACCATGGATGAGGGATCAAAATCGCCCAATAAAAAGCGGGCTTTTAAAATCCGTTTTAAGGCCTTATCAATGTCTTTTTCGGTAATCAGACCGGCATCCAACGCACTTTGTGCATACTCCTGAACGGTGCTTCCACAGTTTAAATCGGTACCGTTCACCAGCGATAAGGCGGTGGCCGCCTCCAGAGTTTCCACATAATTATGGGGAGAATAAACATTTTCAGTAGCGTCACAATCAGAAACTACGTATCCGTCAAAGCCCCACTCATTGCGCAAAATGTGGGTCAGCAAGGTGCGGTGAGCAGGACTCGGCACCCCGTTTACCGCATTGTACGCACTCATTAAAGAGTACACACCGCCCTCTTTCACGGTGGCTTCAAAAGCCGGTAGGTAATATTCGCGCAAACTTCTTTCGTCCACTTCAGAGGAAATTCCTGTACGGTTAACTTCGATGTTGTTGGCGGCAAAATGCTTGGAAGTAGCCACCGTTTTCAGGTAATGCGGATCATCGCCCTGCATCCCTTTGATAAAGTTCACAGCCATTTCAGCGGCCAGGTAAGGGTCTTCGCCATAATTTTCCTCGGAGCGTCCCCAGCGTGGATCACGGGCCATATTTATTGTTGGACTCCAATAGGTTAGCCCCTTCCCTTCTTTCCGGTTTTTAATGCGTGCTTCGTCCGAGATGGCCGTTGCCACTTCCTTCATTAATTCCGGGTTCCAGGTGGATGACAAGGCAATGGCCTGCGGAAAGGAAGTTGCCAACCCGGCACGTGCCACCCCATGCAGGGCTTCGTTCCAATAGTTGTATGATTTCAGGCCAAATTTGGCCAGGGCCGGCGATTGGTGGCCCAACTGTCCTATTTTCTCTGACAATGTCATTTTTGACACCAGGTCATTCACCCGATCTTCTACCGGTAAGCTGGTATCCTGGTATGGTTCTACAGCATGTACACTTAGGCTTTGGTACCCCAAAATGGCTACCACCATTGCACTTCGAAAAAGTTTTTTCATCTGATTTAATTTTCTTTCAATTGTCACACAAAACGTGCAGGAAAATGTAATCATCCGCGCATGTATTGCGTAGATCTTTATAATTTACCTGTTTGCTTTATGCATTAAAATGTGGTTTTAAAGGCTCTCATCGCATTTGTGGAAGCTGAAACACCTGGTATCCGAAAGGTGGTTCTTTTTCAACCCAAACTTTCGGCATGGCATGTACAGGCTCTACTTAAGGATGCGAAACCATTAACAAATAGCGTGGATACAGTTCGGTAAAAACAACCCTCCTTTTGTTTTTACAGGGTGTAGCCCCTCATCAGGCTGCATCCAACAAAGCAAAGGTGGGCGAACGGTGGGAATGGCATTGGTAAATACGGTACGAAAATTAGGAGCATAGTAACATTGTCCGGATAATGGGGAATTCTCCCCCCGGAATTGAACAGGAGCTGCGTGAAAAAGTACGTTTTACCAGGTAAATCGTAAGAGGGAAACGGCTTGTCGTTCCAACTGCATAGGCAGGAGCAATGCTCCGTTTTGCGGCTTCACCCATTGAGGTGAAGTGGCCATGTGCAACTGCCCTGCCGCCTGCAATTGTTGTATTTGATTGGCATCGGGGTTTTGGGGTTTGCCCATTTTAAGCCACAGGGTGTACGCATTGCTATTTTTTTGATCAATGGAAAAATGCTCCAGCAATACCTCCTTATCGGGCAGGCCTTTTATGTGTAAGGTGAGGGAATCCATTTTGCCAATGTCCTTGTTTTGATCGTGGTAATTCCATACCATTACGCATGCCGAATTTTTATCCGCTGAGGCCAGGGCATGCAAATCGGGCTTTAGGCCGCGCACCCCATTTTGTATGATGGAGTTGTAGGTATACGCCTGCTCGTTTTGCACGGCCACGCGGTAGCCGGTCATCATCCCGAACATGCGAAAAACATTTAAAACCGCTTTATTTACGCCGTTTGTGGCCATGTCTCTGAAGCCGGCAAACCACGGTTGATCTTCAAACTCGAACCCCCAGGTAACGGCCCCCAGCAAGTTTACTCCGTAGGCATCAGCAAGGGCATATTTGCGGGCAAAGGAGGCCGCGGTGTAGCTGGAATACATGGTACCGTTACGGTAGGCATTGTGTGGATAATCTGCTTCGGAACAGGCGGCACATCCCTCGGGATCCGATTCTCCGATAACAATGGGGAGGTCTTTAAATTCGGGATAGGAAGCCACTATCTGAAAACCTTTTTCAATGTCGTTTAACTGGGCGCCCATGTTCATTTGCACAATTCCGTCCACCACTTTAGGACTTCCTTTGGCATGGAACGTTATGAAATCCAGGGGCGAGCCTTTTTTTCCGGTGGCATAATTGGTGCCGTTTTTTAC
>JAUIMD010000107.1 GCA_030433225.1 Bacteroidia bacterium | reverse complement strand
ACCATCGGGCAATCGGTTGAGCACATTGCTTCGGCTACTTTGCAGGATGTCAAGGATTTTTACTTCAACCACTATGCGCCAAACAATGCGGTGCTGGCCGTTACCGGCAACATTTCGCTGGATACAACCCGGGAACTTTGCGAAAAATGGTTTGGATCCATTCCGAAACGGCAGATTAAGAAACGTTCTTTACCCATAGAGCCCCCACAATTATCGGCCCAAACAACGCTTTTAAAGCGCGATGTACCGCACCGTGCCTTGTACAAAGCGTACCACATGCCAGCCCGAACGGCATCCGATTATTACGTAACCGACTTAATTTCAGATATCCTTTCGCATGGAAATTCATCCCGCATGTACCAGCGGTTGGTGAAGGAACAACCCATTTTTTCGGACATTAATGCCTACATTGCCGGTACCGTGGACCCCGGGTTGTTTCACATTACTGCGAAACTGCACGACGATGTGACCTTTGAAAGGGCCGAAGAAGCGATAGAAAAGGAGTTGCGCGCACTAATGGAAGAACCCCTGAAACAGGCAGAACTGGATAAAGTGCGCAACAAACTGGAAGCCACCTACATTTATGGCAACATGAGCTACCTGAGCAAGGCAATGAACCTGGCGAATTACGAATTACTGGGCAACGCCAACCTTATTAACACTGAGCTGGAAAATTACCAGAAGGTTAGCATTGACGATGTAAGCAGGGTAAGCCGGCAACTATTTGCGCCCCAAAACTGCTCTACGGTGTATTACGAACCAACAACAAGTGGACATGGTGAATAGAACACAAGCACCCCGGCTGGGGCATGTTACCCACATCCCCATTCACCAACCCCGTGTTAAAAGCATGCCAAATGGCCAGCAGGTGCAGTTACTGCCCATTGGCGATCAGGAAGTAATTCGTTTTGACATGCTTATATCCGCCGGGAAATGGCACCAGCAGGTACCCCTGGTGGCCAACTTCACCGCCGGTTTGTTAAAAGAAGGAACCGCAGATTACAGTTCCCGTGAAATTTCAGAGTTGCTGGATGGAACCGGTGGCTACCTGCAAATTGGAGCCGGTATGCACCATACCACCCTGTCTTTATTTTCGCTGAACAAGCACGTTCATACGCTTTTGCCTTTGCTGCAATCGGTGCTTTACCGCCCGGTTTTTGATGCCAGAGAAATGGAAACCTATCGCCGCAATCGCTTACAGAAATACATGAATGATGCACAAAAAGTAAACTTTTTAGCTGCTCAATATTTTAAGGCACGTATTTTTGGCGGGAAACACCCTTATGGCTTTTTTAACTCCCCCGATGATTACCGGAAAATTAAGGAAACAGATTTGTGGGAGTATTACCAACAAGCCTTGGTAAAGGCACCGGCACAAATGCTGCTCACCGGAAATATAACGGATGCAGTATGGCAAACCGTGCAGGAAAACTTCGGGACGATCAATGAGGCAGGCCATAGCGAACTGCAGAAAAGCTTTGCGTTTGAAGCTGCTTCAGAAAAACGTTTCCACCTGCATAAAAAGGGAGCAGTGCAAACGGCCATACAAATGGGCATTAAAACTATTTCGAAAGCTCACCCTGACTTTTGTGCCTTTCTTATTTTAAATACCATTTTGGGTGGATATTTTGGCAGTCGCCTTATGCGGAACATCCGCGAAGAAAAAGGCTACACTTATGGCATAGCCTCTGCCCTGGTACCTTACCTGCATTGCGGCATATTTACCATCTACACCCAAACCGACAATGCTTTTGCGGATAAGGTTTTGCAGGAAATTCAGCACGAAATGGATGATTTAATCCAAAACCCGGTGCCTGAGGCAGAGCTTGAAATGGTAAAAAACTCCCTGCGTGGCGATTTAATCCGCAACATGGATCACCCTTTTCAAATGGCCGAAACCATGCATTCGCTCATGGAATTTGGCATGGATGTTTCGTTCATCGACCATTATTTACATACGATCAATACCATCACTCCGGAAAAAATTCACCAGATTGCCCGCCAATACCTGCAAAACGAATTTCATATCATTTCGGTGGGTGGGTAAGCCTTGCCCCTTTGTGCCAATAGCATGACAAAAGTCAGGTGCTATCACCGCATTTCGTGCCATGCAAATGGTATATTTGCTATGGGTTCCACCGAATTAACGCTAACTAACGCTTTGCATTATGGCCACAAAAAGTCTGGATGAACTGGATAAAAAGATTTTAAAGATGGTATCGGGCAATGCCCGTACCCCGTTTTTGGAAGTTGCCCGCGAATGTGGGGTATCCGGCGCTGCTATCCACCAACGTATACAACGACTTACCAAACTGCAAATTATAAAAGGCTCGGAGTTTATACTTGACCCCACCGCCCTGGGCTACGAAACCTGTGCGTATGTTGGCATTTTTTTACGCGAAGCCAGCGAATTTGATAATGTGCTGAAACATTTGCAAAAAATACCTGAAATTGTGGAATGCCATTTTACCACCGGTAAATACGCAATGTTTATTAAGCTGTACGCCAAAAATAACCGGCATCTGTTGCACGTTATTCACGATCAAATGCAAAATATCCACGGAATTGCCAGTACCGAAACCATCATTTCACTGGCCGAAACCTACCGCAAACAAATCCCTATTGATTAACCTACAGCCTCGTTTCACCGCTCCTTTTACACGGCACTTAATCGCATCAAAAGGTAAAATTGCTTTTGATACAAAAGATAATGGTGTAATTTTGGTGCCCGAATGAAAGACCTCACAAACGGCCACGTTGGCAAGCAACTGTTTCTGTTTGCATTGCCAATGGTAATAGGAAACCTGTTTCAGCAACTGTACTCCATTGTAGACAGTATTGTGGTTGGAAAATTTATAGGCACACAGGCCCTGGCTGCGGTAGGAGCTTCTTTCCCCGTTATTTATACGCTTATTGCCATGGTAATTGGCATTGGCAGTGGCGCCACAGTTGTTATTTCACAATACTTTGGGGCAAAAAAAATGGGCGAGGTAAAACGTACCATTTCCACCATTCTCATTTTTTTATTTTACGCCTCCATTGCCGTTTCGTTGCTGGGCTTTTTTTTATGTAAACCTCTGTTTTTATTGCTGGATGTGCCCACCGAAATTCTGGACGAAGCCGTGCTTTATTTTAGAATCTATGCGCTGGGACAAATTTTCTTTTTCGGATTTAATGGCATCACCTCCATTTTACGGGGGCTGGGCGATTCCCGTACTCCCCTGATTTTTATGATCATTTCCACCCTGCTTAACATTGGCCTGGATTTGCTTATGGTTGTGGTGTTTGATCTGGGCATTGAAGGAGTAGCCTATGCTACTGTGTTGAGCTATGCGGTCACTTTTATCGGGTCAGCCATTTACCTGCAAAAATCGCATGCCATACTATCGTTTAGGCCCAACGAAATGCGTTTCGATAAGCAAATCTTCCGGCAAAGCATGCGCATTGGGCTGCCAACAGGTTTTCAGCAAACTTTTGTAGCCGTTGGTATGATGGCCATTTTGGGCATTGTAAGCAAATTTGGAACCCATGTATTAGCGGGGTATACCGTGGCCACCCGCATCGACGCAATTGCCTCTATGCCCGCCATGAATTTTGGATCGGCACTGTCGGCCTTTGTAGGGCAAAACATTGGTGCCGGTCAAATTAAGCGTATTCGCAAGGGTTTGCTGGCCGCCATCACCCTGTCCGGCCTTATCTCCATTTCGGTATCCGCACTGGTGCTTATATTCGATGTGGAAATTCTGCGCCTGTTTACCTCTGATGCTGCTGTAGTGGAAGAAGGGCGCAGGTACCTGGTTATCGTATGTTCTTTCTACCTGCTGTTTTCCACCATGTTTTCGTTTCATGGCTTTTTCAGAGGTGCCGGAGAAACCATGGTGCCCATGTTTGTAACCCTGTTGGCGCTGTGGGTAATTCGTATTCCCATTGCCTTGTGGCTAAGTGGCCAGATTGGCCCTGACGGTATTTGGTGGGCTACCCCGCTGGCCTGGGGTGTAGGACTTGTATTTTCGGTGGCATATTATTTTACCGGAAAATGGAAAAATAAAAGTGTGGTAAGCATTCAGCCCGAAACTGATTTTTCTGCCGATAATTAAGAGAATCTCCCTCTATTTCTGTTATTTTCTTCGTTGGGTCGCTTCCAGGTATTCGCTTTAACTGCATCCTTTAATATATGTTTAGAACTATTCTTTATAATTCTTACTACATTTGCGGCAAAATTGCAGAAAATGAGCGTAGCTAAAACATCCATAAAGGCCAAAATAGCTAAAGTACTTAGCGTTAGGCACCTTAACGATAGTACCTTTGTAGTACGGTTCGAGCGGGGCGACTTTCAATTTGAACCAGGGCAGTACCTTGCGTTGGGCTTAAAGGGAAAAATCCAAAAACGGGAGTACTCCATTTACAGTGCCCGGGAAGATGATTTTCTCGAGATTTTGGTAAAAGAAGTGTTGGACGGAGATGTATCCAAACGATTAAAAACCCTGAACCCGGGCGATGAACTGGAAGTACAGGGACCTTTCGGGTACTTTACCATCGACGAAAAAAAGAAAGAAAAGCACATTTACTTTATTGCTTCGGGTACAGGAATTTCACCGTGCCACAGTTTGGTAATGAGCAATGCTGATTTGAAATTTACCATGCTACATGGCGTACGTACCGCTGACGAACGCTACGATATGATGGATTATAGCAAGGGAAATTACGTGGCCTGTACTTCACGTGAAGGTACCGGTGATTTTTACGGCCGTGTAACCGATTATCTGAATAAGGCCAACATTAAAACAGATGCTGCCTACTACATTTGTGGAAACAGCAACATGATTTACGATGTATTTGATATTTTGAAAGGAGCCGGAGTTCCTCAGGATCAAATCCATACCGAAGTTTATTTTTAATACAGCAGGAAGTCCGGTTCCATTACAGAAAACGAATAGAAGATGAAATACCACGTAATAACATTAGGATGCCAGATGAATCTTTCGGACAGTGAGAGGGTTACAACGGTACTCGATCAAATGGGGTATACCT
Organism: Bacteroidia bacterium; assembly: GCA_030433225.1. GTDB lineage: Bacteria > Bacteroidota > Bacteroidia > Bacteroidales > UBA5342 > JAUIMD01. The sequence continues at coordinate 1,810 of JAUIMD010000107.1, read as the reverse complement.
ATACCGAAAATGAAGATGAGGCACAGGTGGTTGGAATTTTGGCCTGCTCGGTGCGCCAAAAAGCCATTGACAAAGTCTATTCGCGCATTCATAAATGGAACAAAAGAAAGGATAAAGATAACCTGATTACCTTTCTTTCGGGCTGCATTTTGCCGAGTGATAAGGAGAAATTTCTGAAGCTGTTCGACATTGTTTTTCAAATGAGCGAATTGCAAAAGCTACCCGAAATTATTTCGCAGTACGGCATTGTAACGCCCGCGGCATTAAAGCAGGAGTTCTCTTTCGGGGTAAATAACGAGCTGAGCACTTTCTGGAATATCGATCCGAAATACGCCAGCAAATTTGAGGCATACATCCCCATTCAAAACGGGTGCGATAAATTCTGTACCTTTTGTGCCGTACCCTACACCCGGGGCCGTGAAGTGAGCCGTCCATCCAACGAAATTATTAGTGAGGTGGAACGCCTGGTGTTGGCCGGGTACAAATCCATCACTTTACTGGGGCAAAATGTAAATTCGTATGGATTGGATAAAAAAGGCGAAGAAATAAGTTTTGCGCAACTGCTGGATGCCATTGGCCAGGTGGGCGATAAATATCCCAACAAAAAATTCTGGGTGTATTACACCTCACCACATCCGCGCGACATGACCAACGACGTGATTGATGTAATGGCTCAATACCAATGCATTGCCAAGCAGGTGCACTTACCGGTTCAGAGCGGCGACGATAAAATGCTGATTAAAATGAACCGGAAACATACCATGCAAACCTACCATGGTATCATCGATTATATCCGCTTAAAAATGCCCGAAGCCACTATATTTACTGACATTATTGTGGGCTTTACCGGCGAAACCGACGAGCAATATGCCAATACCAAAAAGGCAGTTGCCGATATAAAATACAACATGGCTTACATTGCCATGTACAGCCAGCGACCGGGGGCGGTAAGCTCTCGTTGGGCAGATGATATCTCCATGGAGGTGAAAAAACAACGCCACCATGATTTAACCCAGGAATTGGGCAAACACACCGAGGTGTACAATAAAATGCTGGTGGGCAAAACGGTGGATGTATTGGTTACACACCCCGACCGCAAAGATGGATTTCTATCGGGCCATAACGAAGGCAAACAGGTGATACGGTTTGCATCTAACGACCACACGCTAATCGGTAATTTTGTGAAAGTGAAAATCACATCCTCCACCCCATTTAGCATGCAGGGTGAATTGTTAAAAGTGCATCAGAGCGTGGATTTAAAACTGGTGTAAATCTGTTGCCCCGTATTTACAATGCGGGGTTAAATAATAGTGGAATTGTTTTTCTCACAACTTTCCAACAGAAACAAGCTGTAAATAGTAAAAAGGATTACAAATCTTTTGGTTACTAGAGCGTGACTGCAAATCACGGTCAATGATATTTTTATTCTCTATCGCGGATTACATACCGTCCATTATCGGATTTCCAGCACACTCCAGCAAAAATTTGACCATCTGCGCCAAACCCACCCCGATGTCTATGCAATCGTGATGGAGTCATTGGATAAAACGCAAAAGCGCAATCCGTCGATTATGATTCCGATTGACGCGAGTCCCTATGATCCACAACAACGTATCTTCCCGACGACCTTCCGCAACCCCTTCACTGACTTCTGGCAATTTCATCAGCGCACAGTGGAAACATATCACGCACAAAAGCAAGCCTCCGTCTGGAATCGTAAAGTACGTAAGCAATTCGATGAAGCACGCGGAACTTATTTGCGGATGATCGGTGGCTTCGGAGAATTATTGACCCGTTATAAACAAATCGC
>JAUIMD010000106.1 GCA_030433225.1 Bacteroidia bacterium | reverse complement strand
GCTACATTCCCTTTCAGGTAGCCTTCGCGTATCAGTTTTTGGGTTTCGCTCAAAAAAACCGGAATGTAATCCGCATAACCGGCCTGGGTTTGTTTGCGTAAATTGCCACCTACAAAAAACTGTTCCGGGCAAAAAATGCCTTCAAATTCAGGGTCGGCATAGTCCACCTGCCCTTCCACATGAATGTGCTGAATTTTAATGTCATAAAATTCTTTGTTTCGGCCGCGTTCAACCATTGGCTTAATGAGGCAATGGGGGGTAACCGCAACACTACTCAGGTGTACCCTGTCTCCTGTTTTAATCACTTTTACAGCTTCTTCGGCTGATACGAATTTGATAGGACTCATGAAATGATGCTATTTTTATAATGATTATTCGATTGTTCGTAACGTCTTGTTTAGATTTGATTTAATTAAAGAAAAATTTATTTAATTAAGCAAAACGCCTGCAAATGTAACATTACTTGTGAGAAATAAAAACAGAAAAAGGCACAAAAAAAATGAGGATGAAACAGGCGTTTCATCCTCATAATAACAAACCTAAACCTTAACCTATGAAAAAATTACCTAAAAGAAAGTTCGACAAAGATAATAGGAAAATGATGTGAGCCAACCTGATTAATGTCATGCATCATAAAATTTAACGAAATTCCATAGAAATTGTACATTTCACACTTTGGTGTTTATTTTTTGTAAGGTATTTAATTTCTTATTGTTAATAATTAAAAAAGGTATGGATAAAGCAGGGTGTTAAGGCTACACCATCTGTAAATGAATGGCTTATAAAAACCATGCTTCATCCTCTCATTGGGTCGCCCTTTTTGCCCTGCCCCAATACAGGCATGATTTCCCCCATTAAATGCTTACTTTTGGGCAAAACTTTACGTATGCAACCTAAATATAAAAGAGTATTACTTAAACTGAGTGGAGAATCGCTGATGGGCGAACAAAATTACGGAATTGACCAGAAACGCTTATCGGAATATGCCGCGCAAATTAAGCAAGGGGTAGCGTTAGGCACTCAAATTGGAATTGTAATTGGCGGAGGAAATATTTTTCGTGGATTGTCAGGTGCTGCCCAGGGAACCGACCGTGTAACGGGTGACCAAATGGGTATGCTGGCCACGGTAATTAACAGCTTGGCACTGTCTTCTGCCCTGGAGGCCATCCAGGTAAAAGTTAAAGTATTAACAGCCATACGGATGGAGCCCATTGGTGAGTTTTATAGTAAAAAGAAAGCCGTAGAAGCGCTGGAGGCCGGTTATGTAACCATTTTTTCGGCCGGTACCGGAAATCCCTATTTTACAACCGACACGGGCTCATCGTTACGGGCCATTGAAATTGAAGCAGATGTGATGCTTAAGGGTACCCGGGTAGATGGCATTTACACAGCCGACCCTGAGAAGGACCCTACTGCCACAAAATACGACTCCATTACTTTTGATGAAATTTATAATAAAGGATTGAAAATAATGGACTTAACCGCCACTACCATGTGTAAGGAAAACAATGTACCCATTTATGTTTTTGATATGGATAGCGTTGGAAACCTGAACAAAGTACTAAGGGGCGAAAACATCGGCACCTATGTGTACAAGGGCTAAGGATTGCTCAAATTTAATTATATTTGTTCGTCACTAAAAAAGCTACAAAAATGAACGAAGAAGTTGAAATGTTTTTGATGTCTGCCGAAGAAAAAATGGACAATGCCATAAAACACCTGGATGAATCGCTGGCGCACATACGGGCCGGAAAAGCCAACCCACGCCTGCTTGATGGCGTTATGGTGGATTATTACGGGTCGGCAACTCCATTAAAACAGGTGTCAACAGTTTCTACTCCCGATGCAAAAACCATAATGATTCAACCCTGGGAAAAGACCCTGATTCCGGAAATTGAAAAAGCCATTTTAGGTGCAAACCTGGGCTTCAATCCGGATAACAATGGGGAAAGTATCCGCATATTTATTCCTCCGTTAACCGAAGAGCGACGCAGAGATTTGGTGAAACATGTGAAGCAGGAAGGTGAAACCGCAAAAGTGAGCATACGGAATGCCCGCCGGGAAACGAACGACCAGTTGAAAAAAATGGTAAAAGAAGGCCTGTCGGAGGATATTGAAAAAGATGCAGAGGCCAGCGTGCAAAAAATGACGGACGAATTCTCCAAAAAGGTGGAAGAAATGATCGCCAAAAAAGAAAAAGAAGTGCTGACTGTGTGACCGCACTTGTTGAAAATACCAAAAATGGATGGGTGTTCGGTACGGGCACCCATCATTTTTTAAAATACCCCGCTAAACAATCAAATTTATTTGGGGTTTATAAAGCAGCCAATCTTTAACCGAATGCCCGCTATTAAAAAGCATACCTTACCGGTAAAAACGTTGTTGCTCCTGTGTTTCATTTTTTTGGAAATGACGACCGGGGCGCAAACCAATGCCGATACCTTAAAGCAAAAGTCCTTTATTGCTTTGCCGTACGGTTCCTATTCGGTAGAAACCAGCTGGGCTGCCGGTGTGGCGGCAAACTATTACCTGTGGAACTCAAACGAACTGAACCGTGTGTCCACCTTTGCCTTAAATGCGGCATATACACTCAACAACCAAATTATTATTGGGCTGTACAACCGGTATTATTTTGGCGATGGGTATTTTATTTATGGCAGAGCAATTTTTGAAAAATATCCCGATTATTTTTTTGGAATAGGAAACAACAACCCCGACTCCAGCAAAGAACTGTTTGTGCCCTTGCGGTACCACATTAACTTTGAACCGCAAAAATTCATCACCGAAACTCAAATGCTGGGGGTGTCATTGCAAACCCGGCGCGAATCTATACTGGAGTATACCGAAGGAATGGAGCTGGAGAACCAGTTGATTCCCGGATCTGAACCCTATTATTTATACAGCATTGGCGGAATTTATGCCATCGATTCCCGGGATAACAATTACTATCCCGAAAAAGGCATTTACTGGAAGAATGCTGTGAATTATTTTATTCCCGTGTTGGGAAGCAAGTACCACTATGCCGACATTAAATCGGATTTCAGGTATTACAAAAAGCTGGGCGATAAACTGATTATTGCCAACCAGTTTGTGGTGCAGTACATTGCGGGGGTAGCGCCGTTTCAAATGACGCCTACCTTTGGTGGGTTGGATAAAATGCGGGGATACCGCAATGGCCAATACCGTGATAATTTATTTGTGATGGAACAGCTCGAAGCCCGTTTCCCCATTTATAAAAGAGTATTGGGTGCCGTGTTTGTTGGTGCCGGTAATGTGTGGGAAGATCCATCAAAAATGAATTTTTCGGGGATAAAAGTGGCCGTGGGAGCGGGCCTTAGGTACCGTGTAAACGATGCTAAAATTAACCTGCGTGGTGACGGAGCCGTTACCCGAAACGGAAACCTGGGATATTACCTCACCTCTTCTGAAGCCTTTTAACAAAAACTAACTTCCCTGCTTACAGGCCTTGGTTTACCTACAAAAATACGAGCTTGGCCTATTTCCGTTGGATTTAATATTTTTTAGGGGATATTTTCGTGCCCAAAGTGCAACTTTTTGCCTTTTCATGTGTCTTGTATGGAAGAAAGAAGTGAACTAAAACAACACCTTATGAAACATGTAACAGTTACCTTTCTGTTTTTGGTAATTTTTATTCGTGCATTTACTACTCCCAATGCCGAGCTGGCCAGGGTAACCCTTTCAGGTACCATTAAGGATAAGCAAAGCCGTGAAGCGCTCCCCGGGGCGGCCATTTTGGTACAAAATACCTCTTGGGGAACAGCCGCCGACATGGATGGAAAATTTGAACTACGCCTTCCACCGGATGAATATACCTTTGTAGTGAGTTTTATGGGATACAAAAACGTTACCCAAAAAATACAGGTAACCAAAGACCAAAACATTAACTTTTTGCTGGAACCATCGGAGTTAATGCTGAGAGAGGTGGAAATATCAGGGATTCAACCTGATGCCAATGTTACCAGCACACAAATGAGCATGCAAAAACTCGACATTAAAAAAGTGGAGCGCTTGCCGGCTTTTCTCGGAGAGGTGGATATTATTAAGTCCATTCAGCTGCTGCCAGGGGTAACCTCGGCATCCGAAGGCTCTTCCGGATTCAGTGTTCGGGGTGGGGCTACGGATCAAAACTTAATTTTACTGGACAGGGCTCCAATTTACAATGCTTCGCATATTATTGGCTTTTTCTCGGTTTTTAATCAGGATGCCATACAAAACGCAACGCTTTATAAAGGGGATATTCCGCCTTATGCCGGTGGGAGACTCTCTTCGTTTTTAGAGGTGGAGCCAAAATATGGCAATACAGATGGAATAAAAGTGAAAGGGGGGGTAGGTACCATTTCATCCCGTTTAACGGTGGAAGGTCCTATAAATGAACGTTCTACCTTTTTATTAAGTGGTAGACGTACGTATGCAGACTTGCTATTAAAATTCTCAAGCGATCCTGCATTGAACGATACGAAGCTTAATTTCTATGATTTAAACCTGGCGTATCGCTATTCCATTAATGCCAAAAACCGAATATTTGTAACTGCATATAACGGACGAGATAATTTTAAAACCTCATTTAGCTCACTGGGCTTTGGGAATTCGTTGGCGAACATCCGATGGAGCAATGTAATTAGCAGTACCCTGCAAAGTGATTTACACGTGTATGCTACACGCTATAAATATGATTTGTCGGGTGGCCCTATTCCCGATCAGCAAATTTATGCCGAATCACTCATCGATGATGTGGGCGTAAACTGGAGCATGAAGTACAATTGGAAACAGGATACGGAAATTTTGTGGGGGGCGAGTTCGGTTAAACACACCATTCGTCCGGGATATTTCAGGCCTGAGACTGATAACGGAACCTTTAATGAATTTCGGGTACCTCCCGCAAACTCTATTGAAAGTGCATTGTTTGGTGGAATTACCCCCAAATTTGGCGACCGCATAACCCTGAAGCTGGCGGGAAGGTTGAACATGTTTAACAATATTGGACCGGGAACCATTTATAACTACGACGAAAACTTTGAAGCTACCGACTCAATTAGCTATAAAAGTGGCGTTTTTAACACCTACGTGCGTTTTGAGCCCCGCATTGGGTTCAACTACCTTATAAATGCACAAACCTCGGTAAAAGGAAGCTACAATCTAAATTACCAGTTTATGAGCCTGGCTAAAAATTCAGTTGGCGGTAATGGATTTGAGGTCTGGTTTAGCTCAAGTCCTAATTTAAAGCCACAAAGCGTAAGTCAGTTTTCGTTAGGCTTGTTTCGCAACTTGGACAATAACAGAATTGAACTAAGTGCTGAAGGATTTTATAAGGGCTATAGAAATACCATCGATTTTAAGGATTTTGCACAGTTGTCGTTTAATCCGGAACTGGAAGGAGAAGTGCGGGTTGGCGAAAGCTGGGCGTATGGGGTGGAGTTTCTAGCCAAATTCACTTACGATAATTGGTTTGGATGGCTGGGTTATACCTACTCCCGTTCGCGGTATAAAATTCCGGGTATTAATGATGGATTCACCTATGTCAGCCCGTTTGATAAACCCCATGAATTGAGTGCAGTCATCAATTACCAGGTGAGTCGTCGCCTTTCGGTAAGTGCTTCGTGGGTTTACGCAACAGGCATTCCCTATACGGCTCCTGTAGGCAGGTATGAGTATGCTAACACGGTTACGCCCATTTACAGCAAACGAAATGAATTGCGTTACCCCGATTACCACCGTCTTGACTTAGCCATGACGTACCAGCTCAACAAAAAAACGACCAACCGCTACCAACACTCGCTTAACTTATCCATATACAATGTATATAACAGGCATAATGCATGGGCTATAAATTATGTGCCAACGGCTGAAAATGCATATGTTTTAGAAGGAGAAAAGACGTACCTGTTTCCGTTTTTACCTGCTGTAACATACAATTTTAATTTTTGATAAAAGCCACCATGAATAAACAATATAGAAAAATACAAACGCTTATTTGGGTCTCAGTTGTGGGGTTTCTGTTGGCAATTGCCTGTACAGAACCATACACGCCGCAACTCGATGAAACCTATACCCGATTGGCTATAGAAGGCCAGGTAACGAATGTAAAAGCAAATTCATGGGTACGCCTTACGCTTTCGCAACCCTACCTGGTTAATCAACGTACTGTACCGGTTTCCGGTGCGCGGGTTCAGGTCGTACAGTTTGAAACGATCCCGGAAGAAGGTGTAACCATCGTGTTCGAAGAGTCAGTGGATAGTGCGGGGATGTATTTGCCTCCTAAGGGTTTTGTGGGGACTCCTGAATTAAATTATACCCTGGTGGTGGAAAATGTGGATGTGGACAACGATGGACAAATGGAGCAATTCAGTGCTACAGACTATATGGTTCCTCCGTTACCAGATGAAATGTATGATTCTATTGGGGTGAGCTATATTTCCGTACCACAATTTGATTTTTGGCAAATCGGATTGTACGCCTACGAACCTAAAGGGCCAAACTGGTATATTTTCCAAAAATTAAAGAATGGCATTCCATTGTCCGATTCTATTGCTTTGTGGAATGTAACAGACGACTTTCTGCTGGATGGCAATTATGCTACCAACGTATCCATTCAAACCCTTAGCAATCAGGATTCCATTGAATACCCTGAACTGGGAGACACCATAAGCATGGAGATGTGGAATGTAAGTGAAGCCTATTATAAATATTGCATCAATGTACAGCAGGTTATTGCATACCAAAATCCGCTGTTCAGTGGGCCACAGGCCAACCCTTACACCAATGTTTCAGAAGGAGCGGTGGGCTTTTTTGCCGCCTATTCCATCAATACCGGTTCCACCATTGTAAAAGAAATTCCCGAAGAAGCATTGGAAAGAAGGGACGAAG
>JAUIMD010000105.1 GCA_030433225.1 Bacteroidia bacterium | reverse complement strand
GGCCGGCTCCATGGTATATGTGGCGGTTACGGCAATTGCCATCCCTTTTGGTGTGGATAATCCCAATTATCCGGTGGATTTATTTCCGAACGCCTCCTGGATTATGATTGCGGTGGGTGTGGGAGCCGTAATTTCGCTCATTGCCGTGCTCGGCTTCGAAAAAATGGCGCACTTTGCCAAAGTATGTGCTCCCTGGATGGCCCTCGTATTTTTGGCATGTGCCGTGGCCGTTTTGCCAAAAATCGGCATCACCTCACTGTCTGACTTTAAAAACATTGCCCCTTCAGCCATTTTTAACGGAGTACCTATGGAGGGATATTCCAAGTATACCATATGGCATGTAATTGGACTGGCATGGCTATGCAACGCCCCTCAACACATTGGCATGTCAGACATAACGGTGTTTCGGTATGCCAAAGACTGGAAACTGGGATTTGCATCGGCCTTTGGTATGTTCATCGGGCATTTTGGAGCGTGGATTGCTTCTTACATAATGGTGGCAGTTTATTTTAACCTTACCTCCAACAGCAATTTACAACCGGGCGATGTGGCCTTTTTTGCGGCAGGTCTGGCCGGGGCGGTTTGTGTAGTCGTTGCCGGATGGACAACGGCAAACCCAACACTATACCGGGTGGGCCTGGCCCTGCAGGTACTTACCCCCAACTGGAAACGCTGGAAAGTAACCTTCATCTCCGGATTTCTGATGATTGTTGCGGCCTGCATTCCCGCCGTTGTCAATAACCTCGATCGCATTGTTGCGTATAACGGCATTCTCTTTGTTCCGTTGGGAGCCTTTATTTTTGTGGAAATATGGTTGCTACCTAAACTGGGCAAAGAAACCTACTTTGCCGAAAGCAGAAAACTTAAACTCAGCTGGCCTGCATTGCTGGCATGGATCCTCTCGTTTGCCACCTGCTTCTTTTTCCACGCAAAAGATAATGTGAAAGGAATAGCTACCCTGCTGGATGGCAAACTGCCTGCTTGGCTGGCGAACATAAAACTGGATTTGATGTACATGCTGGCTCCCGAATGGATGTTGGCCGTTGTACTTTACCTGGCTTTTAGCTATATCCAACAAAACAAAGCACAAACTAACGTAGTACTGGCATGAAAAACGTATTGAAAATTGCCTCGGCCATTGGCCTGGCGCTTACGGTTGTTCCATCGTTTCTGGTGTTTAATAACCTGATGGATGTGAAACAGAACTTCACCTTAATGACCATAGGGATGTTCATTTATTTTGGCACAGCGCCTTTTTGGATGAAAAGTAAATCGCTGGAAGAGGCCGAAGATTAACCCAAAAACAAAAAAACGTGACTCAACTGGTTCAACTACGAACAGAATACCTGGAAAACCCGCTAGGCATAAGCAGCACGGCGCCCCGCTTTAGCTGGAAAATAGAAAGCACGCAGCGCAACATCATGCAACATTCGTATCGCATTGTTTGTGCTTCCTCTGAAAACGCCGTGCAACAACGAAAAAACCTCCACTGGGATTCAGGGGTGGTCACCTCCGACCAATCCGTTCATGTACCCTATGAGGGAAGAATGCTCAACACAGCAGAACGCTTGTATTGGCAAGTGGAAATCAACATCCACCCCAATACTGATCCCCTTCGAAGCAGCATAGCATTCTTTGAAATGGGATTGCTGGAACCCTCAGACTGGAAAGCAAAATGGATAGTGCCTGATTTACAGGAGGACCTGACCACATCCAACCCGTGCCCTTTCTTAAGAACAGAATTTACGCTTTCAAAAAAAATAGCGCAGGCACGTTGCTATGCAACCAGCAAAGGCCTGTACCACTTGCACCTGAATGGGCAAAAAGTGGGCAATCTGGAACTTACTCCGGGCTGGACAAGTTACCACCACCGCCTGCAATACCAGGTGTACGACCTCACTCCGCTTTTGGTGGAAGGAAAAAATGCCATTGGAGCCATTTTAGGAGATGGATGGTACCGCGGTTTTTTTGGCTGGCAGGGCAAAAAGAATTTATACGGGAATAAAACCGCATTTTTATGCCAGTTGCACCTGACTTTTGAAGATGGCACTTCCGAAATTATAGGCACGGACCATACCTGGAAAGCCGAAACAGGGCCAATTATAGAGTCAGAAGTTTACCACGGTGAGGTGTACAATGCCAACAAGGAATTGCCGGGATGGAACCTCACCAATTTTGACGATTCCTCGTGGAAACCGGTAGTGGAAAAGCCATTTGGCTATGACATGCTGGTGGGGAATAGCGGCTCTCCGGTGCGTGTGATGCAAAAAGTGAATCCCGTAAAAAAAATTGAAACCCCTAAAGGCGAGCTGGTATTGGATTTTGGTCAAAACCTGGTAGGGCGAATTCGCTTTACCCTGCAAGGCGCAAAGGGCGAAACCATTCTGCTAAAACATGCCGAAGTGCTGGACAAAGAGGGTAATTTTTACACCACCAACCTGAGGCCCGCCAAACAACGCATCGAATATACCTTTAAAGGCGATGGCCCGGAGACCTACGCTCCCCATTTCACCTTTATGGGATTCCGCTATTTGAAAATTGAAAAGTACCCGCACCCGATACAACTGGATAATTTTACGGCCGAAGTGTTGCATTCTGACATGGAAGAAACCGGAAAATTTGAATGTTCTGATCCGTTGATTAACCGCCTGCAGCAAAACATACAGTGGGGCTTGCGCGGTAATTTTGTGGATGTACCAACCGACTGCCCTCAACGCGATGAGCGTATGGGATGGACCGGGGATGCCCAGGTATTTGCACCCACAGCCTGTTTCAATGTAAATGTGGCTCCGTTTTTCAGCAAATGGTTAAAAGATTTGGAAGCGGACCAGCGGGAAGATGGCAATGTACCCTGGGTGGTGCCTATGGTTATAGAAGACGGAGGAGGAACCGGATGGTCGGATGGGTATGGCGGAACCGGCTGGGCCGATGCAGCTACCATAATTCCATGGACCCTTTACGAAAAGTATGGAGATGTGCGCATTCTTGAACAACAATACGCGTCCATGCAGGCCTGGGAAGAATTTATGATTCGTGAGGCAGGAGACCGCTTTCTCTATAACACCGGGTTTCATTTTGGCGACTGGCTTTCCTTTGCCGAGTATTCCAGCTACATCTACAATGCCCCCGATTATGGGTTTGCCGGTGCGCACACCGAAAAAGATTTGATAGCTACCGCCTATTTTTACCGTTCCACTCAAATCATGAGGGATGCGGCCCAACTGCTGGGCAAAACAGCAGATGCACAAAAATACGCGGCCATTCTGCCAAAAATAAAGGAAGCCTTTGCCAACGAGTTTATTACTCCCAACGGTCGCTTGCTATCCAATACACAAACGGCGTATGCCATTTCGCTCTCTTTTGGCATTTTACCGGAAACCCTGGTGGAAACGGCCGCAAAAAAACTGGCCGAAAACGTGGAGCATTTCCAACACCTGACTACCGGCTTTTTGGGTACACCCGTGTTGTGCGATGCCCTGAGCGATTTTGGCTACCCCGAACTGGCCTTCAAACTCCTGTTTAACACCCAATACCCATCGTGGCTGTATGCGGTAACCATGGGAGCTACCACCATTTGGGAGCGCTGGGACGGCATAAAACCGGATGGCAGCTTCCAAAATGAAGGGATGAACTCCTTCAACCACTATGCCTATGGGGCCATTGGCAACTGGCTGTATACAAGGGTGGCCGGCATTCAAACCGCAACCGAAATACCGGGCTATAAGGAGTTCAGCATTAAACCACTGCTTACCGGAAGGTTAGGTTTTGTGGATGCGAGCCACCAATCCTTGTACGGCAACATCCGCTCCCGGTGGGAACGAAAAGGCGAGCATGTATCCCTTACGGTTAGCATTCCGCCAAACACCCGGGCGCAGGTGTACATACCCGTTCAAAAAAATGCCGGTTTGTTGGTGGATTCTATTCCGGTGGAGCAATGCAGGGAAGTACGCCAGATCGCTCAGATGGATGGTTATTGCCATGTGCTGGCAGGCTCCGGAGAGTATGTATTTACCTCCACCAAGCCGTAACACAATGCCGACTAGGGCACAAGTCACCTCAGATATTCAGGGATTAGATATTAAATAAAGGAAGAAATGAAAACACCGAAAAAAATACTTGCGCTGGCCATATTGATGGTAGCCACACACACTTTTGTACCTGCAATAGCACAGGAAAAAGGTTTATTGAATACCAGCAAAAGTCCTTATGTAAAACTGCACAACGTAAACATTGGAGAAGTCAGTTGGACCAATGGCTTTTGGGCGGATCGATTTGAGGTATGTAAAACTTCCATGGTTCCCTTAATGATGGGCAACTACATGGACGATTCCATCAGCCACGCCTTTAAAAATTTTGAAATAGCTGCCGGATTGGACCAGGGAGAACACATAGGACCTCCGTTTCATGATGGCGATTTTTACAAAATGCTGGAAGGCCAGATTATGGTGTATGCCAGCACAAAAGACCCAGTACTGGAAGCCGAAATTGACCGTATTATTGAGGTGATTGGAAAATCGCAACGGGCAGACGGCTACATCCATACTCCCGTGATGATTAGTGAGCAAATGCACGAGGCCAAGGCTAAAAATTTTGCCGAACGCATGGATTTTGAAACCTACAATATGGGGCACCTGCAAACGGCGGCCTGCATCCATTACCGCCTAACGGGGAAACGTAATTTACTGGAAATTGCCATAAAAGCCACCGACTTTTTATACGTGCATTATAAAAACCATGCGTATGAGCTGGCCCAAAATGCCATTTGCCCTTCGCATTACATGGGAGTGGTGGAAATGTACCGTACCACACGAGATCCTCGCTACCTGGAGCTGGCAAAAGGCCTGGTTGACATCCGTGACCAGGTTGAAGAAGGCCATGACCACAACCAGGACCGGATTCCTTTTCGCCAGCAGAAAAAAGCGGTTGGACATGCCGTGCGGGCCAATTACCTGTATGCCGGTGTGGCCGATGTGTACGCGGAAACCGGTGAAGATTCGCTGATGCTTGCCCTACAACATATTTGGGACGATCTGGTGAACCGAAAAATGTACATTACCGGTGCCTGTGGCGCCCTTTACGATGGCGTATCCCCCAACGGTACCACCTACGACCAACCCTCCATTCAGCAGGTACACCAGGCCTATGGGGCCGATTATGAGCTGCCCAATGTTACTGCCCACAACGAGTCGTGCGCCAATATTGGCAACCTGCTGTGGAACTGGAGAATGCTGCAGGTAAGTGCCAATGCCGCTTATGCCGACGTGATGGAAACAGTGATGTACAACAGCCTGCTGGCAGGTGTAAGCCTGGATGGCAAGGGCTATTTCTACACCAATCCACTGGCTGTGGCACACGAACTGAGCGACGACCTCCGTTGGTCGAAACACCGCGAAAGCTACATCAGTTATTGCAATTGCTGTCCGCCCAACACCATCCGCACCATTGCCCAAATTCAGGAGTATTTTTACTCAAAGGCAAGCGATGGGCTGTACGTGCATTTTTATGGTGGAAATGAATTGGTTACTGAATTGGACGGGCAAAAAGTAGCCCTGACCCAACAAACCGCTTACCCCTGGGATGGAACTATAGAGCTGACTTTAAAAAACTACCCTAAAAACGCGCGACTGTACCTGCGCATACCGGGCTGGGCACCATCGGCAGAAATCCGCATTAATGGAAAGGTGATGGAAACCAAGGCCACTCCGGGAACCTATGCAACACTGGCACATAATTGGAAAAAAGGAGACGTAGTTACCTTAAACCTCACCATGCAACCGGCTTTAATTGCCAGCAACCCTTTGGTGGAAGCCAACAGAAACCAGGTGGCAGTTCGTAGGGGCCCCGTGGTGTATTGCCTTGAATCTCCCGACATACAACCCAACTCCCGTATTTTTGATTATAAAATTCCATCCAACATTCAGTGGGAAGCCCAAGAAACCACCGTAGCCAATGCAGAATTAATTATGCTCGAAGGGGAGTTGATTCAGGAAAAAGCAACCAACTGGCAAAACAACTTATACCAGGCAATTGACCCGGAAAACGTGCAACAAACCCGTGTAAAACTCATCCCCTATTTCGCATGGGATAACCGAGGCAAGTCAGAAATGACGGTTTGGATACCCTTACGATAAAAAAGGAATTCCCTCCATATAAAACAGCTTCCCCTGTTATTCTTGCTGCCAATGTGTATGTGAGATGGCAGGGGATGTTTATATTTGTGCGAAACTTAAAAATCGCATTCCACCCCATGAAACATATACTCTTTATCCTGTTTATCAGCTTTCAACTACAGGCGCTTGCACATCGGGAGAACACTTACTTTCTTCAGGGTAATTTGGGTGACACACCCATTGGGTTACGGATGGATGAATTTGGCGAAAAGTGTTTTGTGCGGTATTTCGATTTGCAAAACAAGGCCGATCGTTACCTGGAAGGAGATATTGAACCGGGTGGAATATTTCATCTGTACCTTATAAACCGCGATGACCAAAACCAGCGCAGAGATACGACTGAACACCTTGTATTGAGCGAAAATTTACAACACCGCTGGCAAGGCACCTATACATTTGAGGATGGAACGCAGGCAGAAGTTGTCCTTAGCCCGATTGAACTGCCGGAACTTAATCATCCCTTTGCAGTGCAAATTGAACGTTACGCACAACTGAATCTGACGCCCTATTCAGCGTATCGTTCCCTCAATATGACCTTTATTCCCGAAAAAACTGAAAAAATAGGTAAGCAGTTAAAAATTCAATGGTACCGGGAAAAAGAAACCGGGATTCGGCATTTTCGAATTGTGAGCAAACACCCGCAGGATGTAGAAGAAATGAATAAATACCTGGCCGCCGAACACATTAAACTGACCGAACTCAGGTACTCGTGTCTGCAACCAA
>JAUIMD010000104.1 GCA_030433225.1 Bacteroidia bacterium | reverse complement strand
GAGTCTGAAATGCATTCTTCAAAAATAGACTTCTCAACAAGAGTGGAGAAAGTAAGTTCATTCGTTTCATTTCTAAGCTCAACAAGAGCCGCATAATTATGGCTGTAAGTAGTGATATGTGTAACTGTTGTACCGTATGTAGAAACTGAAGTGTTTTGCAACATACTATCGTTTACACTGAAGTGCGCTAAATTTAAAGTCATCTCCGTTGAATCAATATTGATTGAAATTTCGGTGTGTGAGGTATCCTGTTCTACAGGAATATATTCCAGAACTTCCTCTTCAACTTTTTCGTCATCAGTTTCACTTAAGGTATCTGACCTTTCAACATCATATGTACATTGAAAAAATGTTAGTGCTAGGAATAAAACACCTAGGTAAAGTGTTTTACTTTTTTTATAAACCAGCTTATTATATAAAATCATCATCAATCAATTCAGCATTCAACTTCTTTAAACCTCCTCTAGAAAACCAAATGCATTGCACCAGAAAAACAATAGAGAAGGCAATCATAATTAAGCCTGAAATCAGATGAACTGCACCACCTTCGTCATAGGTTATCCTGCCATCTGAGGCAAACATCATGAGATCAAACAGAAAGTTCAAGCCTATAAGCGAAAGCCCAATAATACTCATCACTTTATTACCTCGGATAAGGGGAACTAAACTGGTTTGAAAATCCTTTTTACCGGTTTTGAATTCCAGTTGTTCATGAAAGGTAATAACCTCCATACTGTCGCGGCAGCTTGCATACCTCCAGTTTAGATACCTGGCAATATCCGGAAACACCTTTTCTACCGGTTTCCCTTTTTCGGTAATTTGAATGATGTGAATGCCAAACTGGCTGGCCACTTTTACAATGTCACCCTTGTTACCGTTAAAACAAGCATCGCTGAATGGCTTCACCATTTGCCCTTCCTTGAAGTATCCTAAATCACCTCCTTGCGTAGCTGAACCCGGATCCTGGGAATATTCTTTGGCAACATCAGCAAACAATTTAGGCTGATTTTTAACTACACCCAGTAAACTATCGGCCAAGGCATTGGCTGCCGCAGGGTCGTTTCCACCAATAAGAATATGGCTGGCTTTAACGCTGTCGGAGCGCAACTCACGGCTTACCAATTTCGTAATTTTATACGTATCGTTTTCTAAAAATGCCCCGTAAACGCTTCCAACTTCGTTGTTAAACGCAAATTCTTTATACCGGGCCTCAACTGCTTCTTCACTCAGGTAATTCTCGTTCCACGCAACATCAGAGTTCAGCTTTACATAGTTGCCAATGTCCTTTTTGGTGGACAATGCTTCAAATTCAGCCTTTTCATCATTAATCCAGTTTTCCACCGCTTTAAAGTCGGCATCCGACGCTTTAATAGGGAAGCTGATGTATTCAAGCTGGCGACTTTCTTCCTGCTTGTAGTTTTCGAGGTGCTCGTTGTAGTAAGCTTTCACTTCGCTTTCTGAAACCTTCACCAAAGAATCTGCAATATAGCTGTAGGGCTTGGAGAAAAATTCAACCGTTTTATTTTCGCTTACCCCGGGTACCGCCAGCGCAGCTGCTTTGGGAGTTACCACCAGGCCTTTTGATAAAAGGTTATTGTACTTCGTATTTAAGCGGTTTTCTTTTACCAAACGCTCGTAAAATAACCAGTGCGTTTTACGTGCACTGTTTTCATCCTGATTTACCGATTTAAGGTAGTTCAATACCATGCTGGAGTTGTACTGACCAGTATTGGGATCGGTAAACATTTGACGGATAATGGGATCCACATTGGAACCTAAAATACGATCGTCCAATTCGTCTTTACTCACGCTAAGTCCCACCTCAGCAAATTGTGGAAACAGAATGTTTTCACGCAAAATAGACTCGTATACCTGGTTGGTAATTTGGTTGGAAGTATTTTCGTCAATGGCATTGGTTCCACTGTTTACCTTGTACACTTCATTCATTTCCTCAAGTCGTGCCTGGTAATCGTTCACATATACTTTGTTCCCGTTAACCTTAATAATTACCCCTTGCGAGGCTCCCCCCTGAGGACTCTTTAAAAAGTCACCCACAATAAAAGCAAACAAGGCGAATGCAATTACCCCGATTAACAAGGCTGCCCTGCTTCTTATCTTTTCTAATGTAGCCATTTACTAATAAAATATTTGTTCAAATTTATGTTCTGAAAAATCAGGGTACGAATATACAAATTTTAGTTAATCCTAAAACACAGGATTACAATTCCCTCAACATTCGTTTAACCTACATTTAATTCTGTGTATTTTACCCTTTTTCTTGATTTATATCATCCTTCAGTTTGCCGTAAAATTCTGTAAATTGCGCCCAAATTTTACCCCAATATAGAATGAATACAGATAGATTTGTATCGCGCCACATTGGCCCAAGGGACAACGATGTTCAGCATATGCTGGAAACCCTGCAAGTATCGTCCATTGACGAATTGATTGAGCAAACCATTCCGTCGGACATTCGACTCGATAGGCCGCTACAGATGGACGCAGGCCTTACCGAGCGCCAGTACTATCGTAAAATACTGTCCCTCGCCTCTAAAAATAAAGTATTCAATACCTACATAGGAATGGGGTATTACGACACCATTACCCCGGCCGTTATTTTACGCAATGTATTGGAAAACCCGGCATGGTACACCTCCTACACACCTTATCAGGCAGAAATATCACAGGGACGCCTGGAGGCGCTATTGAATTTCCAAACCATGGTGTGCGACATGACGGGTCTTGAAATAGCCAACGCTTCCTTGTTGGATGAAGCCACTACAGCTGCCGAGGCCATGATTATGATGTACAATACCCGGTCCCGTGCGAAGGTGAAAAAAGGTGCAAACATTCTTTTTGTGGATGAGAAAATATGGCCACACACCCTGGATGTTATTAAAACACGCTGCAACCCGCTGGGCATCACCCTACAAGTGGCCGATTACCGTCAGGCAAAAATAACCGACATGCATTTTGGGGCCATTTTGCAGTACCCCAACTCCAATGGGCGGGTAATGGATTATGAAGCATTTACTGCCCAATTGCACGAACATGATGCTCGCCTGGCCGTTGCTACTGATCTGTTGGCACTGGCGTTGCTAACGCCTCCGGGCGAATGGGGAGCCGATATTGCTTTTGGAACCAGCCAACGCTTTGGCGTACCCATGGGGTATGGCGGACCTGCAGCTGCATTTTTTGCGGCTAAAGACGAGTTAAAACGCAGCATGCCGGGTAGAATTATTGGGGTAAGCAAAGATGTAAACGGAACCCGTGCGCTACGCATGGCACTACAAACGCGCGAGCAACACATTAAACGCGATAAAGCCACGTCAAACATTTGTACGGCACAGGCGCTGCTGGCCAATATGGCTGGATTTTATGCCGTGTACCACGGACCTGAAGGGATACGAAATATTGCTACCCGGGTGCACAACATTGCAGCATTGATTGCTGAGGAAGTGGAAAAACTGGGATATATTCAACTGAATGACAATTATTTCGACACGTTGAAAATCAGAATTCCATCCCATGTACGCTTGTCTGACATTAAACGGTATTCCATTGAGCTGGAAATGAATTTCCGCTATTTTGCCAACGGCGAGGTAGGCATCAGCATTGACGAAACCACCAACCTGGACGATATCAATTGGATTTTGGAGGTTTTTGCAAAAGCCAACAACCTTCCCTTACCGCGTATAAAAGACGTTTCCAACCATGTATTGATCGGACAAAAATACCTGCGCAACACGCCGTACCTGCAAAACGAAGTATTTACCAAATATCACTCAGAAACTGAGATGGTGCGCTTCCTAAAAAAACTGGAACACCGCGATATTTCACTGACACATTCCATGATTTCGTTGGGGTCCTGTACCATGAAACTGAACGCAGCTACCGAAATGCTTCCAATGAGCTGGATTGAATTTAACGGCATCCATCCATTTGTGCCGGTAGACCAGGCCAACGGGTACCACGAAATGTTTAAAGAATTACGGCGCGATTTAGCCGAAATTACCGGCTTTGCCGATGTTAGCTTGCAACCCAACTCCGGCGCTGCCGGTGAATATGCCGGGTTAATGGTAATTCGTGATTTCCACATGAAAAATGGGGATGAGCAGCGTAACATCGTTATTATACCCAAATCGGCGCATGGCACCAACCCGGCCAGTGCCATTATGGCGGGCATGAAAGTGTTGCCGGTAGAATGTGATGAAAAAGGCAACATCAGCCTGGTGGATTTGGAGAAAAAAATTACAGCCTGTGGTAATCAACTCGCAGCATTCATGATCACCTATCCATCCACCCACGGGGTATATGAGGCAGATGTTATCAAAATGTGCAGCATGATTCATGAGGCCGGCGGACAAGTGTACATGGACGGGGCAAACATGAATGCCCAGGTTGGACTTACCAACCCTGCCATTGTGGGTGCGGATGTGTGCCACCTGAATTTGCACAAAACCTTTGCGATTCCTCACGGTGGTGGCGGACCCGGTGTTGGGCCCATTGCAGTGGCCAAGCATCTGGTAGAATTTTTGCCCGGACACTCCGTTATTAACAACGACCGGAAAGGACGCCCGGTTGCAGCGGCTCCCTGGGGAAGTGCCAGCGTGTTGCCCATTACCTATGGGTACATTAAAATGCTGGGGGCAGATGGATTGCGTACCGCCAGCGAAATTGCCATTTTAAATGCCAACTACATTGCGCACCACCTGAAAGACACCTACGGCATTTTGTATGTAGGAGAAAAGGGACGCGTAGCACACGAACTTATTTTGGAGTGTAGAAAACTGAAAGCAGCTTCCGGCATTACGGAAGTTGACATTGCTAAACGTTTAATTGACTTCGGATTCCATGCCCCTACCCTTTCGTTTCCGGTTGCCGGCACCCTGATGATTGAACCAACCGAGAGTGAAAGCAAAGCAGAGCTCGATCGTTTTATTGAGGCCATGCAAACCATTTACAACGAAATAAAAGAGGTGGAAAACGGCGAAGTGGATAAGGCGGACAATGTATTGAAAAATGCCCCACACACCGGTAAAGGCGTGGTGTCCGACGAATGGAACCACAGCTACTCCCGTAAAAAGGCCGCTTTCCCATTGGCATGGTTAGAAGACAATAAATACTGGCCGCCCGTTGCCCGTATTGATGATGCGTATGGTGACCGAAATTTAATTTGTACCTGCTATTCCTTCGAAGATTAAAGATTTTTTCAAACATGATATTACCCCTGAAGAAGATGTGCAAAATCTTTGCTTCAGGGGTTTTATTTTTACAAAATTTTCTGATCTTTACTTCTACGTACCGATTTA
Source organism: Bacteroidia bacterium (assembly GCA_030433225.1). GTDB lineage: Bacteria > Bacteroidota > Bacteroidia > Bacteroidales > UBA5342 > JAUIMD01. Next base: position 1,612 of record JAUIMD010000104.1, on the reverse strand, counting down.
GTGAATTCTAATATTAATTAGAGTTTATGCAACAAAACTTTGATCGGATTTATTAAATATACAACCGTTATTAACAATTAAAATTTCATTTTATGAGAAGTAGTTTATTATTGTCAATCCTGGCTATTTTCACTTTTATATCATGTGAGAAAGAAGATTTGGGTTTTATGGAATATAGTTCAAGATGGGAATCTTCAGGAGGCATGGACAAAAGTTCGTTCGACAATATTCATTTTAAGCTTAATATGTGGAAAGCGAACCATGTAGAAATATCCATTAAAAGTTTGGGTATTGTAAGCTATCTTTATCTATTGGATAAAGAAAAAAACATATTATTAGAAACGGATGCTGGTATTATATCTAAAGATTTGGAAATTGGTGAATATGAAGTGGTTTTTGGAACGAAGAATGTGGGCGAAACAGGAGATTTTAGAGCTAAATTTGTAGGAATTGAAGACGTTACATTCGTCTACAGTTGGGAATAAAACGTTGCGCACTTAGCTTAATGACTTAAAGTGCTTATCATTATTAATTGTGATAATACTTTCTGCACTTAAAAAATACAAAACCATGAATAATACAAGATGGCAATGCCCTAAATGTCAAAACACAGGGTACGAAACTGATAAATTTGCCGCTACCGGTGGTGGTTTTTCAAAAATTTTTGATGTACAAAACAAGAAATTCAATACGGTGTCGTGCACCAATTGTGGGTATACCGAAATTTATAAATCCAGCACAAGTACGCTGGGGAATATTTTTGATTTTCTTACCAACTAAATTGCTGCAAATCGAATAAAAAGAAGCTGCCAGCTAACTAAAACGTTAGTCTGGCAGCAGCTTCTTTATCTATTAACCAGGTCAATTCTCCATGCCGGGCATGAATAAAATTGGCCGGATATTCTTTAAACTTCCCTGTTTTGTGGATGATTTCTGCCATTACCTCTGCTTTGCCGGCACCGGTTGCCAGAAAGAAAATTTCTTTGGCATTGCAAATTACTTCACCCGTTAAGGTAATGCGCTTTTGCATGGAGTAAGGATTGTAGGCCGCCTCTGCAAAGTTTTGCGATAAGAGCAACTCCTTTTGGTTGGGAAAAATGGAAGCGGTGTGCCCGTCTTCCCCAAGGCCCTGAATCATCAAATCAAATACCGGGTATCCGTTACGAACAGGCAAAATACTATCCAGCAATTGGTGGTAACGCACCGCTTCTTTCTCCGGATCATCTTCGCCCCACATTCTGAATATGCAATTCTCACTCACATTTAAAGGTTTCAGCAAGTGGTCGTAAGCCAGTTTATAATTGCTTTCTTCGTGGGTTGGCGGTACACATCGCTCATCTCCCCAAAACCAGTTTACGTGGCGCATGGCACTTCCTTTCGGATCGTTTTCCACCACCTGCTCATACATTTTTTTGGGCGTGCTGCCCCCCGAAAGGGCAACACTGAGGTTATGACCGCTACGGTTTTGTGCTTTTAAAATCAGTTTCATGGCCATGTACTCGGTCACTTCTTCCTTTTTCTCAAACACAAAAATATTGAACGTTCGAAACGTTCGTTTCTCTATTATTTTATCTGCCAGAGGGTTCATTCTTATTGCTTAAAGTTCACAAAA
>JAUIMD010000103.1 GCA_030433225.1 Bacteroidia bacterium | reverse complement strand
GAACTGCTGCCTGAAAAATTCACGCTTTCACAGGTACAACGGGTGTATGAAATTTTACTGGATACCCAATTGGATAAACGCAACTTCAGGAAAAAACTCAGTAGGGCTGATTACCTGATTCCATTAGATGAATACCAACAAAACGTAGCCCACAAGCCGGCTCAACTATATACGTTTAACAGAGAAGTATACGACAATAGCACCAAAGGCCAGTTTGATTTTACCGTATAGCGACTTGTTTAAAGTGCTGTTTCATAGGTGTTAGGTACTGCCGTCAGGCGCCTGCCAATTGCAAGAAATAAAAAAGGGTGCTTCCATGAGGAAGCACCCTTTTTGTATACGTTTTGGTGACTTGCCTAGTCCATTAAGCCTTTAAATTCATCTTCCATGAAATACGCCATAAACTCAGCATCCGTTCCTGCTAATTTAGCATAGCTACCATCCATGTCAATTGCTTTTTTCAACGAAGACAATACCAGGTCTTTATCGCTGGTACGCGCTGCAGCAATAGCAGTAAGGTAATATGTTAAAGCATCAGGGGCTTCAACACCACCTAAAATGCTCAAGGCACTGCTGTAGTCTTTCAGTAAAATTTTGGTTAAACCAGCGTTGTTGGTATTGTATCCGGCAAATTTTTGATCGGCAACACCATACTCAGTTTTTTCCAGGTTAATAATACCCAGGTTGTAATCCAACTCAGGACCCGCACCGGCAGCACGGCCAAAATATTGCTCAGCAACGGAGTAGTTTTCTCCGGTTAACGCCATAACACCTAAGTTATTAATAATCTCAGGCTGATCGCTTTTTACATTGTTTGCTTTTGCAAATGACAGTTCAGCTTCTTTAATGTTATCTTCACTGTAGTACACAACACCCATGTTGTTGTATCCTCTCCAGTCTTCTGGGTAGAAAGAAGTAGCGTTTTTGTAATACTCTAGTTTGGTAGCAGCATCCTCAGCCATTTCGGCAGCATACAATAACTCAATTACGCTCAAGCGGTAAGGACGAGATGCAGCAAGTTCCTTAATCATCTCATCTGATTTACCCATGATGCTAACGTTTAAGCTAAGCTTGGCACGACGCAATTCAGGTAAAATAGTTTCTTTGATTTCTGCAAAGGCACTTGAAAGGTTACGAATTTCCTTTTCACGAACCGCAGGATCATCATACATAGAAAGAACGCGTAAAATCAAATCTTTATCTTGAATGTCTGATTGCTCAAGCAATACTTTAAATCCTTCCCAGTCTTCGGGAGTAGCGTTTGCCAGGAATTTATCATCATCCAATTCAACTTTTGAACGCTTCAGCTCACGCTGCATGTATTTTTTAGAGGAAGTTTCCCGTCCGGCAGATACTTTTTCGTTTAAGTCGGTAGGACCATCAGGTGATGCATAAGCAGAAATGTCAAGGTGCTCAATGGTCACGTTATCGGTATCGCTAATTGACTTCAGGTAATCTTTGATGGCAACAATCTCCTGCTTTTTCATTTCTGATGAGCGGATGTTGGATTGTTGAATTGCAAATTTGATATCGGCTTCTTTTGTATCGTAAGTTACACGCTCAAAACCGCTTTTTCCTAAAATGGCCAATCCGCCTTCGTAGTCAACCAACTGCGAAGTAGCAATTACACCGTCTGCAATTTTATAATCGGGCAATACTTTTTCTTTGCTGCCTACAATTACTTTTGCTCTTACTACCAATTCTGAAAGACGCATTTCATCGGTATATGCGAACGATACTTTTTCGCTGATGCTACCTCCTAATTCAGTAATAATTTTGTTATTTCCTTCTGCCTTTTCACCTTGTACGGTAAACGTTTTTCCGGCTACTTCTCCGCCATTGTATTTTAATACCGGAGTGATTTCCACGATTGCTTTTTTCGGTACATATTTTTCTGGGAACGTTGCACTAATGGTTGCATCCACTGTTCCACCATGTACTTCCAGGGGTGAAGGGTTCACGTCTACCGTTACATCTTCAAACGATCCTGGAATTTTTGAACAACTGCTCAAAAGAATTAGTCCGGCTGCAAACAGCATTCCGACTTTACTCATTGCCTTTTTCATTTGTAGTAATATTTATTGTTAATTTAATCTTACGATCGCTATATCAAGACAAATTTAAGAAAATATCCCACTTTTGTATAATTGACGCTGTATTTCTGAAAGATTTACGCATCCAGAGATAAAAAGTGAATACCGGGTGAAAATTTCTCTTTAAAAATGTAGGATTTTACCTTTTCATAATGCCCTTGATTATGCACAAAATCGGTCTCCTCCTGCAAGTCTAAAACAAGTATAGGATAATTTGCCTGCCTGAAAAAAGCCATGTAACTATCATTAATCTTGTTTAAATATTCTTTGGAAATGTGCTTTTCAAAGTCGCGCCCCCGCTTCCCTATATTGTCCAGTAATCGCCCGGTGCTGGATTTTAAATACACCAACAAATCAGGTCTCGGAAGTGCATGATTCATAATGTCGTACAGTTGACGGAACAGTTTATACTCTTCATCATCCAGTGTTACGCGTGCAAAAATGAGGGATTTGGCAAAGTAGTAATCCGCAATTATAAAATTGCTGAACAGCCCGGGAGTATCCAACGTAGTTTTTAACTGGTTGTAACGGTCGGCCAAAAAGGAGAGTTCCACCGAAAAGGCGTGCTCTTTCGGGTTTTCATAAAAACGGGGTAAAAACGGATTTTCGGTAAAGCGTTCCAGAATGAGTTTCCCCATGTATTCCTCTGCAATGCTTGTTGCCAGCGACGTTTTTCCCGCACCAATATTTCCTTCAATAACAATAAACCGATGCATGTACCTGTTTCCGTGTTCTGTAATTCAAACTTTTAGCCGAAAATTCGACTTTTGTGTTTTCCTGTAACCGGCAAATTGGCCGTAAAACTCACCTTAAGGTGCGGCGCAAATGTATAAAATACATCGACGGTTTTCTTAAAAGTAAGCGGCAAATATTGGAGTAGCGGCAAATATGTATTTCTTTTGTAGGTGATTCAATGTATCCTTAATTCAGCCCATCATGCAAATTCTTTACAGCCAATCTCAAAATCCTTATTTTAACATTGCCTGTGAGGAGTTTCTCATTCGACGTTTGAGTACCGAAGTGTTGTTTTTGTACCGCAATACCCCTTCTGTAATTGTTGGGAAGCATCAAAACGCCTTTTCGGAACTGAATCAACCGTTTTTAAGGCAACACAAAATGGATGTGGTTCGGCGCTTATCTGGAGGTGGAAGTGTGTACCACGATTTGGGGAACCTTAACTTTTCACACATTAAAAACGTAAGTGGCGAAAACAAAGTGGACTTTGCTGCATTTCTGCAACCGGTAATAGAAGCCCTCAACAAAAAAGGCATAGAGGTGGAAATGGGCCCGCGCAACAACCTTCAGCTACATGGGAAAAAAATTACAGGCACAGCCTGCCACACCATAAAAAACCGGGTAATGCACCATGGTACCTTATTAATCAATGCCAATTTGCAACACCTGGTTGAGGTGCTGATTCCCGTAAATAAAAAGTTTGAAAGCAAAGCGGTAAAAAGCATTTCGAGCACCGTAACCAACATTTTTGATGAGTGGCGCGCCTCCACCAACATTGAGCAACTCACCGGCGACATTATTCACTATTTTATGGAAAATCGTGAAGCACAACCTTTTCACCTTTCTGCCACCCAAATACAATACATACAAAATCTGGTGACCGAAAAATACAGTACCTGGGAATGGAATTTTGGATACTCCCCAAAGTTCAGCTTTACAGGCACGCTTCCAAACACCGGCGAGCAGGTAAAAATTTATGTGGAAAAGGGGATTATCAAAGCCATTGAACCCGAAAACAAAAGCCTTTCCTTACAAAACGGAGCATCCCAAATGCTGGGAAAACCCTTTGATGTACTGCACTTCCAACCGGCTTAAAAAAGCGTAAACATACTTCTGTTTAGCTGAATTTCAGCGCCTCCTTTTTGCAAAAAATTAACGCAGATTAACCCTGTACAGGCTGATAATCAATTTTAAAAATTGGTAAATGAGCCACGAAATAGCTTTATTTGCAAAAAATTTCTGGAAGAAAAACAGCGCAATGATAGAGAACCTGGTAATAGTGGAGTCGCCGGCAAAGGCAAAAACAATTGAGAAATTTCTGGGCAAGAATTTTCAGGTAAAGTCAAGTTTTGGTCACATTCGGGATCTGAAAAAGAAAGATTCGGGCATTGACATTGCCAACAATTTTAAGCCAAGCTACGAGGTACAGGCCGATAAAAAAAAGGTAGTTACCGAACTAAAAAAACTGGCCAAAGAAGCCAGTACAGTATGGCTCGCTTCCGATGAAGACCGGGAAGGAGAGGCCATTGCCTGGCACCTGAAGGAAGCTTTAAAACTGGATCCTTCCAAAACCAAACGCATTGTTTTTCATGAAATTACCAAAGATGCCATTATGCATGCCGTTGAGCATCCTAAGGACATTGACCAGGATTTGGTGAACGCACAGCAGGCACGACGCATTTTGGACCGAATTGTAGGTTTCGAAGTGTCGCCCATTCTTTGGAAAAAAGTTAAACCCTCCTTATCGGCCGGAAGGGTACAATCGGTAACGGTAAAACTCATTGTGGAGCGCGAACGGGAAATTCAGGCCTTTAAAAGCGAATCGAATTTTCGGGTGATCGGCCACTTTACGCTGGTGGATGAAAACGGAAAAGAGCAGACGATAAAAGCAGAACTTGATACCCGCTTTAAAAATGAAAAGGCGGTGCAAAAATTTTTGGAGGAATGCCGTCAAAGCACCTACTCCATCGAAAATGTGGTAAAAAAGCCCGGCAAACGATCCCCTGCAGCCCCCTTTACTACTTCCACCCTACAGCAGGAGGCCAGTAGAAAACTGGGCTATTCCGTATCGCAAACCATGGCCATTGCCCAACGCCTTTACGAAGCCGGTTTTATCACCTACATGCGTACCGACTCGGTGAACCTGTCAAAACTGGCATTGAACGCTGCCAAGGCAGAAATCACCTCCATGGCCGGTGCCAAATATGTAAAAACACGCAACTACAGCACCAAATCAAAAGGGGCACAAGAGGCGCACGAAGCCATCCGTCCATCGTACATGGATAAGCATGAAATTGAAGGTGGAAACCAGGAGCAACGCTTGTATGAACTCATTTGGAAACGTGCCGTTGCATCACAAATGGCCGATGCCGAACTCGAAAAAACCACTGCTACCATCAAAGTATCGGGCAGTAAACAAAAGTTTGTGGCTTCCGGTGAGGTAATTACCTTCGATGGATTCCTGCGCCTGTACATCGAGTCTACCGATGACGAAGGGGAAACTACACAAAACGGCAACGAATCTTTATTGCCTCCCTTAGAAGTAGGGCAGGCTTTGGGATCGCAAAGCATAGTGGCCACCGAACGGTTCAGCCAGCGGCCTCCGCGCTATACCGAGGCAAGCCTTGTACGTAAGCTCGAGGAGCTGGGCATTGGCCGTCCTTCTACCTATGCCCCCACCATTTCCACCATCCAAAACCGCGAGTATGTGGTTAAAGAAGACCGCGACGGGGTGGAACGCACATACAAGGAATATAGCCTGGCAGATGGAGAAATTGCATCGGCCACCAAAACCGAAATTACTGGTGCCGAAAAGAAAAAGTTGTTCCCCCCCGATATAGGAATTGTGGTAAACGACTTTTTAGATGAGCATTTTAAAGACATTATGGACTATAATTTTACCGCAAACATTGAGGTGGAATTTGACAACATAGCATCAGGAAAACTGCAATGGACCAGCGCCTTACAGGATTTTTATAAAGATTTCCAACCCGCCGTGGAAGAAACGGTGAAAAATGCCGAACGCCAGGTGGGTGAACGCGTTTTGGGAACCGACCCAAAATCGGGCAAACCACTTTCGGTACGTTTAGGTCGTTTTGGCCCCATTGCCCAAATTGGTACGCAGGACGATGAAGAAAAACCCACTTTTGCCAGCCTGCTTAAAGGACAGTCCATAGAAACCATTACCCTCGAGGAGGCCCTGGAACTGTTTAAACTGCCCCGTACATTGGGCGATTTTGAAGACAAAACCGTGGTAATTGGCATTGGCCGTTTCGGTCCGTACATCCGCCACAACAGCAAGTTTGTTTCCATACCAAAAGGCGAAGATCCTATGGAAATAACCTTGGAAGAGGCGATTGAAAAAATTAAAGCCAAACGCATTCAGGAGGAACTCAACAAGCTTAAAACCTTTGAAGAAGAACCCGAACTGCAAATTTTAAAAGGAAGGTTTGGCCCGTACATTTCATACAAAAAGAAGAACTATAAAATTGCCAAAGGAACCGATCCTTTAAGTTTAAGTTTGGAAGATTGTAGAAAGATTATTGAAGAAACTCCGGAAAAACCCAAACGCGGTGGGGCACGTAAAAAGAAGTCCTAAGCATAGGAATTCCCCCCTTTTAGGTGGAAAAATCAACGGAAAACGCACCATTCGTATATGATTAAATTTTCGAGGTTTGTGTTGCCCAATGGCCTGCGTGTACTGCATAACGAAGATCGCTCCACGCCCATGGTGGCCATAAACGTAATGTACGATGTAGGCAGCAAGGATGAAAACCCCGACAAAACCGGTTTTGCGCATTTGTTTGAACACCTGATGTTTGGCGGGTCTGTTAACATTCCATCGTACGACGACCCCATACAGCAGGCAGGGGGAGACAACAATGCCTGGACCAGCAGCGATTTCACCAATTTTTACCTCACCATACCTGCCATTAATGTGGAAACAGGGTTTTGGCTGGAATCGGATCGCATGCTTGAGCTGGCCTTTTCCCACAAAAGTCTGGATACGCAAAAAAAAGTGGTGATTGAGGAGTTTAAAGAGCGCTACCTCAACCAGCCCTATGGCGATTCTTCGCTGGTTTTATCAGCGTTGGCCT